>NZ_JBAMDI010000135.1:0-27754 GCF_036961695.1 Pseudomonas sp. CGJS7
GCAGGCATCGATGCTCGCCTGCGCAGCTCCCGCCCATCGATGCTGCAGCGCACGATAGATCGGTTCGCCCGAACCCATGCGCGCCGCGCGCGCAAGCAATCACCATCCTCGCCGCGCCACGTCGCGCCGGCTGCGATGGCGGCTGCGTTTACGCATGTCAAAAACGTCAAAAGCGAAGCCAATCACGTTTACGCAAAGTGATGACAATCCTGTCGTCATTCCGCCGTCCCGACATGACAACTGTTGGTTACGTTGCCGGTGCGGCGAATGGGCGCCGCGTTATTCCGGAGAGAAATCGCATGCGTCGTATCGGACTTTTCGCCGCGGTGTTCGCGGTCGCGTTGATGGGCAGCGCTTCGTTCAGCGCGTTCGCCAACTGGCAGGGCACCTGGTACTACTACAACGCCGAAGGCGCGCAGATCGGCAAGTGGACCGGTGGTTGCGGCGCCGCCGACGGCCGCACCGGCAACACCGATCACAGCAACCCCAACAAGCACTTCGTGCAGGGCTGCGGCTCGGACAGCTGAACCGGCTTAGCGCGGACCGCCGCGATCCGGCGGTGCGCGCGGCGACGGCGATCGGCCGATGCTTCATTGCGCCGACGCGGCGATGCCGCGGCCGGCGTCTTCGCTCGGAGCATCGGCACGGTCGCGCGGTCGCGGCCTTTGGTCGCGCGAAAGGCCCCGCATTAGCGGGGTTTTTCGTTGCCGGCCGGCCGCGGGGTTCGCGCATACGCAGCATCCATCGACGACTTCATCGACGACAGGAGAGACACCATGCGTTATCTGGCAATCGCGGCGTTCAGCGCCGCACTCATCGCCTCCGCCATGCTCGGCGGCGCCCAGGCCGGACCGGCCGGGCAGGGCTATTCGATCATCTATTTCGACGCGGCCGGCAACGAGGTCGGCGGCGCCACCGCGAACTGCGGCGGGCAATATCTGTCGTGGGGCGATCGCACCGAGGTGTTTAAAAAGCGCACCTGGATTTGCGATTGATTCATCGCCGCCGCGCCGGGCCTTCGCGCCCGGCGCGGCGGATCGATCCAGCGGCGGGCGCGCTGGCCAGGCCCGACGCGCGACGGGTAGGATTCGGATCCGACTCGCGCCATCGCCCGGATGCGCGATGAGTCGCGACCCGATCGCCGTGAGCGCTCCGCATGAATCCCGCCAGCTACTTCGAAATCCCGGTAGACGATCTGGACCGAGCTATCGGCTTCTACGCCGCGGTATTCGGCTATGAATTCGAACGCGCCAGCATCGACGGCAACGACATGGCGTTCTTTCCGTACGCCCAAGAACGGCACGGCGCCAGCGGCGCCCTGGCGCGCGGAGACAGTTACCTGCCCGGCAAGTCGGGCGTGCGCATTTACTTCGACGTCGACGACATCCAGGCGATCTTGAAAAAGGCCGTGGACGCCGGCGGCGCGGTGCTGTATCCGGAAACGGCGGTGGGCGCGTTCGGATTCGTCGCCGAGATCGAAGACCTGGAAGGAAACTGCATCGGCCTGCACGCGGTTTCGCGATCCTCCGCGCCCGGCGGCTAGCCGCCCGCGCTCAGCGGTCGCGCCGCCAATCGCTGCCGAGCAGGCCCAGCAGCTCGCTGTCGGTGACCCGGTCCTCGACGAAGAAACTCTCGCGCTGGCGCCCTTCGGTGACAAAGCCCAGCCGATGCAGCAACGCCCGCGACGCGGTGTTGTCCGGATCGATGCCGGCGTCGACCCGGTGCAGGCCGAGCGTGCCGAACGCCCAATCCAGCGCCAGCGTGTTGGCTTCGCGCGCCACCCCGCGGCCCCAGTGGTCCGGATGCAGCGCATAGCCGAGTTCGGCGCGGCGGTGGGTCGGATTCAGCCGGAACAGCTTGCAACTGCCGATGGCGCGGTCGTTTTCGTCGGCGATGATCCATTCCAGCGCGGTGCGCGCGGCGAATTCGTCGTGACAGCGGGTCAGCAACTGCTCGGCCTCGGCGCGTTCGGTCAGCGGCGGCCGGCTCCAGTAGCGCATCACCCGCGGATCGCCGAACAGTTCGAAGAACGCCTCGACATCGGCATCGCGCGGGCCGCGCAAACGCACCCGCGGGCCTTGCAGCAGCGGCCAGCCGTCCAGGGCCGACAATGCGGCGGCGATGCTCTGACTGCTGTGGGACATGCGGCGGCGACCTCGGCGACGGGGCGCGCGATCGGCGCGCGCGAACGGTTCGGCGCGCGGCCAAGCTGTGCTAGCTTGGCCGGCAGTCCAGAGAGTCTGCCATGTCCTCCAGTCCGCGTCGCACCAAGATCCTCGCCACCCTGGGCCCGGCCACCGATCCGCCGGGCGTGCTCGATGCCTTGCTCAATGCCGGCGTCGATGTCGTACGTCTCAATTTCTCGCACGGCGATCCGTCCTCGCAGATCGCCCGCGCCAACGCCGTACGCGAAGCCGCCGCGCGGGTCGGCGTGGAGGTCGGCATCCTCGCCGATCTGCCCGGCCCGAAGATCCGCATCGAGCGTTTCGCCGAAGGCCGGGTGCTGCTCAAGGCCGGCGACCGTTTCGACCTGATCGCCAGCGAAAACCCGCCGCCGGGCAACCTGCGCGAAGTCGGGGTCAGCTACCTCGGCCTGCCCAACGACGTCGCTCCCGGCGACGTGCTGCTGCTCGACGACGGTCTGCTGCAACTGCGGGTGGGCGCGGTCGACGGCGAGCGCATCATCACCACCGTGCTCAACGACGGCGCGCTGTCGGACCGCAAGGGCTTGAACAAGCTCGGCGGCGGCCTGTCGCTGGGCGCGCTGACCGAGCGCGACAAGGAGCTGATCCTGGTCGCGGCCGAACTCGGCACCGATTTTATCGCGGTGTCGTTCTGCCGCAACGCCGCCGACATGAACGAAGCGCGCCGGATCGCCCGCGAAGCCGGCAGCGACGCCGCGCTGGTGTCGAAGATCGAGCGCGCCGAAGCGATCGAGAATCTGGCCGAGATCGTCGACGCCAGCGACGTGGTCATGGTCGCGCGCGGCGACCTGGGCGTGGAGATCGGCGACGCCGAATTGCCGGGCCTGCAGAAGAAGATCATCCGCGAATCGCTGGCGCGCAACCGGGTGGTCATCACCGCCACCCAGATGCTGCAGTCGATGGTCGACAACCCGATCCCGACCCGCGCCGAGGTGCTCGACGTCGCCAACGCGGTGATCGACGGCACCGACGCGGTGATGCTGTCGCAGGAATCGGCCGCCGGCCGTTATCCGATCAAGGCGGTCGAGGCGATGTCGCGCATCTGCCTGGGCGCCGAGCGCCAGTTCGATCACGACACCGATTTCGAGGCCGCGCCGCGCAATCTGGAACGCGCCGACCAGGCCATCGCGATGGCGGCGATGTTCCTGTCCGAACACATCGGCGTGCGCGCGATCGTGGCGATGACCGAATCCGGCGGCACCGTGCGCTTCCTGTCGCGGTTCCGCTCGAACGCGCCGATCTACGCGTTCTCGCGCCACGGCGGCGCGCGCCGGCGGATGGCGTTGATGCGCGATGTCTACCCGATCGACTTCGACAGCCGCGGCATGGCCTCGCGCGACGCTGCGCGCAACGTGGTCAAGCAGTTGTTCGACTCCGGCCGTCTGGCCGGCGGCGAGCGGGTGATCTTCACCAGCGGCGACACCATGGAACAGCATGGTGCGACCAATACGCTGCGTTTGTTGGAAGTGTCCGACGACGGCGGCGCGCAGGGGCTGGGCGAGTTGTAAGCCTGAGGCGGCTTTGGGCCGGCGCGAGCCGGCTCTGCGCTATGCGTTGAGGCCGGCGTCGCGGCGTCGGCCTTGCGGGCTCCGAACTCATCGCAGCCCGCTGCCGGTTCGCCGTTTGCGCATTGGAACATTGCGTCGGGTGTTGAGAGCCGCTAACCAAACGGCCTTACCTGCGCTGGCGAGAGCAAAATCAAAATGGGTTCCGGCTTCCGCCGGAATGACGGTGGGTGAGCTGCGCGGTTTGTGGGCGGTTCTAAGAACGTCGAACCAAGCCGCGTGGTTCGGCAATCCGCACCCCATCCAGCTCAGCGATCGTCCTTTACCCGGCGCAACTCAGCGACCATGTTTTACCCGACGCAACTCCGCGATCGTCATTCCGGCGAAAGCCGGAATCCATTTTGACTTTCGCTCTCATCGGCCCCGCCACAGCCGCCGCGTCCGCGACGCCGAGCATCAAGCCCCGACGTAACCGCCCTTCAACACCGGCTTCCACTGCCCGGACTTGCGGCTCCAGATCTGATACTCGACGCCCTCGTACTGACCGAGCTGGAAAATCAGCTCCGGCGTCCCGTCGCCGTCGATATCCAGCCGGTCGAAGTAACGATGGGTTTCGACCATATCGCCGCCGGTCTGCTGAACCACCCGGCCGACCGTCTTCAGCCCGCCCTTGCCGTCGTCTTCCAGAATCAGCGCCACATCCACGCTGAGCTCCGCCGCATTCTCATCCTTGGGCGGCAAATCCCACACCACGGTGGCCACGTGCAAGCGCCCCAACTTGCCGGCGTCGAACGCGGCGATCTGCACGCCGCCGCGTTGCTCATCGCCAGGCTGCGCCTTGAGCGCCTTGTCGATCTGCGCGCGGTCGATCTTCTCGCCCTGCAACGCCGCGCGCAGTTCGTTCTCGATGCGCTTGCGCGCGGCGGCGGACACCGCCGGATCGGCTGCGCCGGACTGGGCGTCGATAGCGAAATTGCTGGCGAGGCCGGACACGGTATCGCTGCGCGCGGTCATCGAAGAATGGCGCACCGGCGCCTCCAGCCCGACGCTGACGCTCTGGCCGGAGTCCAGCACTTGCACCGAGCCGTCGGCGCCGCCGCGGCGATAAAAATGCAAGCCGCGCCGCGCCGGGTAGTAAGCCGCCTCGGCTTCGGGATCGATCGTCCGCAACGCGCCGCCGTCCTCGACCCGCGCCAGCGCGGCCACCCAACCGCGATTCACCGCGAACACCAGCTTGGGCTCGCCGTTCAAGCGCTCGCCCTTGGGGTGCAGCAGTTGATCGCGGATCAGGCTGGCCTGGCGCACGCCTTCGCTGTCGCCGGCGGCTTGCAGGGTTTCGATCAGCGCCTGATGGCCGCGCGGCTGATACGGCGTCAACGCCACCATCCGCTCGGCCGCGATCTTGCGTTGATCGCCGGCGGCCTTGGCGTAGTCGGCAGCCAACGACTCCGGCGTGGGCGCGCGCGCTTGCAGCAGATCGGCGCGGATCCAGCCGACCGCCGGCGAGTTGCCGTCGGTGTGGCCGCGCACCCAGCCGTCGAGTTCGCATTCCAGCGTCACTTCGGTGGCGATCGGAATCCGCTGGACCAGGCCGCCGTCGCTGCGCGGCGCCGGCCGCATCAGCGCGGCGGTGACGGCGACATATCGGCTGCCGGTTTTCGGCGCGGCCTTGCACGCGGCGACCGCGGTGTCGTACTCGGCGTCGGCGGCGTGCGCGCCCGCCGATGCGGCCAGCAGCAGGGCCGCGGCGAGCAGGCCGCGACGAAGAGCTACGCGGGCGGTCGGGTCGGGGCGGTGGGAGTGTCGCGGCATGGTCGCTGTCCTTGGCGTTGAATGCGGACCGGCAGGCTAAGGCTTGGCGATTGCCGGCGCAATCGCGGCCGATATTCGCGCTGTGCGCGGCAACGGATGCGCACCGTTCGCCGGCTATTCGATGTCGTACAGCTTGGATTGCTTCAACGCATCGACGATCGCGCCGATGTTGCGAGCGTCCACCGGTATGCCGTTGGACAGCAGTTGCAGGCGCGTGGGTTTTTCGTCCAGCGCCTTGATGAACAAGCTGCCGTAACGCAGATTCCGCAACAGCGTGAACATCTGATACGCGTTGATCTGCTTGCCGCCGTTGGCCTGGATGCCGGCGTCGACCACCGCGTTCCAGCCGACGATCATCGCCTGCGCTTCGCGCGCGATCGCTTTGTCGATGCTTTTGCCGACGATCGCGGTGGCGTCGAACGGGGTCGATGCGGCCTTGGCCGCCGCCATGCCCTTTTCGATCTCGCTCTTGAGCTCGGCATCGTCGAGTTCGGCTTGCTTGCGCGCGGCCAGATGCTGGCCGAGGTGGGCGAGTACGAACACGGTGTTGTCCGGCAGCATGTCCTCGGCGCGGACCACGTCGTCGATGCGGTTTTGGCGCAAGGCGTCCAACAGGCCCGAGGTCAGGACGATGCGGCTGTCCTGGGTAGCGCCGGCAAAGTTTTGATTGCGCACGCTGGGCGCCCGGTCGTCGGGCACGATCTCGATGGCGGTGAGTTGGCCCGATGCGGCCAGTTGCGCCAATTGCTTGCGCAGCGAAGGCGCGGCGGACAGCGCGGTATCGAGTTGGCGCTGGTGCTCGGCGCTGGCGTCGCGGCCGGTGCGTTGCATCATCGCGTCCAAAGCGTCGGCGGAAGGGGCGGCGGCGAACGCGGCCGGTGCGCACAGCCAAGTAGCGGCCAGCAATGCGCCGATGCGCAGGCGGTGGAATCCCATCGTGAACCTCCATGTCGATCTTGAGCGGCGTGGCCGCGGGTCCGGCCTCCGCCGGTTCGGGCGATGCTGTGGCTCACTCGCCGTCCCTGTCAACTCGCCGCGCCGGCCGGCCGCGTACTCCAGCGCATAACCGGTTGCCCGCGGACGCAGGTCGGGCGATGCGGTCGCTGGCTTGAGTGGGGGCGATCGCCGAGTTCCTGCCGACGAACCGCGCCGCCCCGCTGTCGGCATGTGGATACAGAAGTTTTCCGCATGTTTTGGGCCTTTTATTCCGGTGCGGGGCTGCCCTACGATTTTTCCGCTGCTATCGCTCGATTGCGGTTTCGGATTCTTCAAGGGGGAATAGCGATGCGCGATTCGAAGCTAGGTAAGCAAACTGCGCTCATGCTCGGGCTGTTGGTTGCCGCATTCACGGCGGTGGCGTTGAACGACGTGATCGTGGCTGGACGTTCGTTCACTTGCGCGAATACTTGCGTGGTTGGAGTGACCTCCGGCGGCGGCTGGTACGTCTACGATTCGAACGGCGGCTGGCTGCGCGAAAACACCAACGATCCCGATCCGCGCAAAGAGTGATGAATCCGGACAGAGACAGGTTGCGTGCGCGCTTGGCTATCGGCGTCGGCATGGCGGCGGTCGTCGCCCTGTTGGTCTCGGTGTGGTTTCGTTCGGGGAATCGCGCCGATTCGTCCGCCGCTGTCGCGGATCGCGCTTCCGGAGCGCCGGCGGATGGCGATCTCTCCGCGCCGCCGCGGATACGCGATGCCGTTACCGAAGCCGAGGCAGGTGCGAATCCGGATGGCGCGCCTGGCGCGATCGCCCAAAATCGCTCCTCGCGAGCGTTGGAGCGCAGCTTCCTTGAGGAAGGCCGGATCAACCAGCGCGCGACCGACGCATTACGGTCGCAGCGCTTCGACCAACTCATGACCCAGTTCGAACGCGAGAACGCCGATGCCGTCGAACTCACAGGCGCCTATCGCTCCGAATTGCGAACCCAGCTCGACGCTCTGCCCGGGTCGATGCGCTTGGACCGCTTCGCCTGCGGCATCGAGCTCTGCATGGGGGCGATCCGCAGCGCCGCGGGCTCGCGCGAATACCGGGCGTGGTACGCGAAATTGCAGGGCAGCAGCCGTCTGCCGATTCCGGCGCTGACCGAGGCGACGGTCGGTCTGGGCGAGGACGAGGAGCACCGGTTCTTGTTCTCCATCCGTCCCGGCGCCAACGCGATCGGCGGGGATTGGCCGCGGCGCCGCTGACCGCCTGCGGCCGAAATCGGCAGGGCGGGCGGCAGCGATCTGAACGGGCCGGCATCGCCCGGCCGGCGGGCCGATCGCCCCGGCCCGCCCTCCGCTTGAAAACGATTACCGCCGAAACTGGGCGCAAGTACCTGATTCGACAGGCCGCCCGAGCGGGCGAGGTTCACCGTCAGCGGCTATAATCGCGGGCTTCCCACCGCTGCCGCAGGATCTCCATGAGCATCGAACAGCTTGCCGAAACCGCCCAGGCCATGGTCGCCGCGGGCAAGGGCATCATCGCGATCGACGAGTCGACCGCCACCATCGCCAAGCGTTTCGCCGGCGTCGGCATCGAGAACACCGAAGAGAACCGCCGCGCCTACCGCGAGCTGCTGCTGGGCACGCCCAAGCTCAACGAATACATCTCCGGCGCGATCCTGTTCGACGAAACCCTGCGCCAGTCGACCAAGGCCGGCGTGCCGTTCGCCAAGCACATGGCCGACCACGGCATCATCCCGGGCATCAAGGTCGACAAGGGCCCGCAGCCGCTGGCCGGCTTCCCGGGCGAGGTGGTGACCGAAGGCCTGGACGGCCTGCGCGCGCGCCTTGAGGAGTACTACAAGCTCGGCGCCCGCTTCGCCAAGTGGCGCGCGGTCATCAACATCGGCGACGACATCCCCTCGGGCACCTGCATCGAAGCCAACAGCCACGCGCTGGCGCGCTACGCCGCGCTGTGCCAGGAGCAGGGCCTGGTGCCGATGGTCGAGCCGGAAGTGATCATGGACGGCAACCACGACATCGACACCTGCTTCGAAGTCACCGAAGTGACCCTGCGTTCGCTGTTCGGCGCGCTGTACGAGCACAGCGTGCTGCTGGAAGGCACGATCCTCAAGGCTTCGATGGTGGTGCCGGGCACCCTGGCCGCCGAGCAGGCCAGCGTCGAGGAAGTCGCCGCGGCGACCCTGCAGTGCCTGAAGTCGACCGTGCCGGCGACCCTGCCGGGCGTGGTGTTCCTGTCCGGCGGCCAGTCCGATGAGGCCGCGACCGCGCACCTCAACGCGATGAACCAGATGGGTCCGAACCCGTGGCCGCTGTCGTTCTCCTACGGCCGCGCGATGCAGTCGGCGGCGCTGAAGCTGTGGTCGCAGGATCTGGTCAACAACTACGCCAAGGCTCAGCAGACGGTGTATGAGCGCGCCAAGGCCAATGGCCTGGCGGCGTTGGGGCAGTGGAAGGCTGCGGCGTAAGGCGCGGTTTCTGCATAAGTAACGCTAAGAAACGCCGGCTTCTCGCCGGCGTTTTCTTTTTTCCCTTCTCCCGCTTGCGGCGCCCGAAGGGTGTGCAAGGCTGAGAAGGTGCCCGACAGGGCGGATGAGGGCGCGCGGTGTATCGAGCTACGATGCGAGCTGGACTGCCCTCACCCCAACCCCTCTCCCGCAAGCGGGAGAGGGGCTTTTTAGTCTCTGTTTTTGGTTTTCCCCACACCACCACCCGGAATCTCGACGATGGAAACCCAATGGCTAGCCTTCTCCGTCGCCGCGATGCTGGTGACCGTAGCGCCGGGGCCGGATACGTTCCTGGTCATCGGCAACGCCCTCGGCGGCGTGCGCCGCGGGCTGGCGACGGTCGCGGGCATCCTCACCGGCGGTCTGTTCCACGTCGCCCTGTTCGCCTTCGGCGTCGCGCGTTTGCTGATGTATTCCGAGCAGGCGTTCTGGACGGTGAAGATGCTCGGCGGCGCCTATCTCATCTACTTAGGTATCAAGGCGCTGCGTTCCGCGTTCAAGCCGCGCGCCGATGCCGCGCAGATCGAAAGCGCGCCGACTTCGCTATGGCGCAGCTACGCGCAGGGCGTGCTCACCAATGCGCTCAATCCGAAGATCGCGATCTTCTATCTGGCGTTCCTGCCGCAATTCCTCGCCCCCGGCGCGGACATGGCGGTGCAGTCGGTGCTGATGATCGGCCTGCATTACCTGATGGGCACGGTCTGGTTGAGCCTGTTGGTGCTCGGGGTGGCGCGCATGGCCGGGATGATGCGCAGCGCGCGGGTGGCGCGCACGCTCGACGGCATCGTCGGTGGGTTGATGCTGGGATTCGGGGTGAAGCTGGCCTGGTCTTCGCGCTGACGGGTGACGGATTCGCTGGCGGCCCGTTAGGCTGAGCGGACAACAGCCAAGGAGTCTGGCGATGCCGAACGAGAAAACCCCGTTTTTCCCGCCGCAAATAGCCACGTTGCTGAAGTCGGACAACAAGATCCAGGCGATCAAGCTGCTGATCGACAGCAACCCGGGCATGGGCCTGCGCGAGGCCAAGGATGCGGTCGAAGACTACGAGCGCCGGATGCGCGCCGGCGACTTGCCGGTATCGGCCGTGCCGGCGGCGGGTTGGTCCGAACCGGCCGAGGCGGGTTCGCCGCAAAGCCTGGGGCTGCCGGAGGCGGCGCGGGTCGCGATCCAGCGCGGCGAACTCATCGTCGCGATCAAGATCGTGCGCGAGGTACACGGCCTGGGGCTGCGCGAGGCCAAGGATCTGGTCGAAGCCTATGCCGAACGCGGCGAAGCGGCGCTGGTCGGGGTGGTTGCGCCGGCCTCGGTGAGCGCCAAGCGCGGCGCGGTCGGCGACAGCGGGCGCACGGTCGCCGCGGGCGATCGCAGCGGCGGCTTGTGGGCGGCCGTGCTGCTCGGCGCCATCGTGTTGGCCGCGGTGTGGTACTTCATCGGCGCTTGAGCGACGCCATCGCCCACATTCAAGGAACCGGCATGAGCCCGCATCACTGCGCGATCTACTTCAACGACCCTGCCCACGACCTCGACGCGGCCGAAAGCGCCTTGCTCGATATCGGCGTGGACGTCGCGCGCGACGGCGAGAGTTTGCAACTGTCCGGCGAAGACCTGCCGAGCTTCGCGGTGCGGCTGCTGAGCGGGCCGCAGGTAGCGGCGCAAGCGCGCGACATCGCCGCGCGCTGGGGCGCGGCGACGCCCGAAGGCCAAGCGCTGTCGGCTTGCGACCGCTGTTTTCTCGTGGCCATCGACGATTTCGACGAAGCCCTGGACGAAATCAACACGATGATGGAAGTGCAGGCCGCCCTGCAGGACCTCACCGGCGGCGTCCTGTTCCTGTCCTGGAACCGACAACTCTCGCTGCCGTATTCGGACTGAGCGCCGCGCGCCGTCGCGGCGCGCGGCGCCGCGGCTCAGCCCAACGAGTTCAACCACTCCTCATCGCTGCCTTCGTTGATGCCTTCGAACAGGAAGGTGCTGAAGTAACGCTCGCCGGTATCGGGCAGCATCGCCAGGATCACCGCGCCGGGTTCGGCCTCGCGCGCGACCTGCAGCGCGGCCGCGGCGGTGGCGCCGGCGGAAATGCCGACGAAAATGCCTTCCTCGGCCGCCAGCCTGCGCGCGGTGTCGCGCGCCAGCACTTCGTCGACCGGGACGATGGCGTGGGCGGCATCGCGGTTGAGCACCGCCGGCACGAAGTCCGGCGTCCAGCCCTGGATCTTGTGCGGCTGCCAGGGATTGCCGGCCAGCAGCGAGGCGCCGGCCGGTTCGCACGCGCTCACGCGCACCTCCGGGCGGGCCACGCGCAACACCTCGGCCACGCCGGTCAAAGTGCCGCCGGTGCCCCAGCCGGTGACGAAATGGTCGAGTCGGCGGCCGGCGAAGTCCTGCAGGATTTCCGCCGCGGTGGTGCTGCGGTGGTAGGCCGGGTTGGCCGGGTTCTCGAACTGCCGGGCCAGGAACCAGCCGTGTTTTTCCGCCAGTTCGGCGGCCTTGCGGACCATGCCGCTGCCGCGCTCGGCGGCCGGGGTCAGGATCACCTTGGCGCCGTAGGCGCGCATCAGCTTGCGGCGTTCGACCGAGAAGGTCTCGCTCATGGTCGCCACGAACTTGTAGCCGCGCGCCGCGCACACCATCGCCAGGGCCACGCCGGTGTTGCCCGAGGTCGCCTCGACCACGGTGTCGCCGGGCTTGAGCAGGCCGCGCTGTTCGGCGTCGAGGATGATCGCCAGCGCCAACCGGTCCTTGACCGAGCCGCCGGGATTGAAGGCCTCGACCTTGGCGTACAGGGTCACGTGTTCCGGCGCCAGACGATGCAGGCGCACGATCGGGGTGCGGCCGATGGTGTCGAGAATGCTGTCGTGGATCATGGGGCGGGCTCCTGGGGGGAAACGCGGAGTATGGACCCCGGGCACAGCGGCGGCGGTATCGAACCGGTTACTGCGATGCAACATCCGTGCCCGCAGGACGGGGTGGGGCACGGCCCTGGCGCGCACACGCCGCCGTTCGGAGTTTGCGGATACGGTGGTCAACCAATGGCCCACGCAAGCGTTAATGAACCACCGCTAGAATCGCGCCCGCCGGAGCCGCATGGCCTGTTCGCCGCGCGCCCAGCGTCCGCTGCGCGTCCCCAAGGCCGTGCCCGCTTCATCGCCCGCCCTAATCGCGCCAACGCCCACGCCGGGCTCCGCCAAGAGAACCGCATGCGACCACGTTCCGGACTCCGCCTTTGCTGCATCCTTGCTTTCGCCCTCGCTGTGGCCGCTTGCGGCAAAGGCGGCAAGACGCAGGGCGGTCCCGGCGGCCAGGGCGGGCAGGGCGATCGGCCGATCCCGGTCACCGCCGAGCGGGTCCATCTGCGTCCCTGGAACGACACCGTGCAGGCGCTGGGCAACGTCAAGGCGCGCGAATCGATCACGGTTACCGCCAAGGTCAGCGAGATCGTCCAGGCCGTGCATTTCGAAAGCGGCGATCACGTCCGCGCCGGCGCTTCGCTGGTCACTCTGAGCGGCAAGGCGCAATTGGCCGCGCTGGCGCAGGCCGAGGCCACCGCCAAGGAGGCCGAGCAGTTGTTCAAGCGCCAGACCGAACTGGCCGGGCAGCAACTGATCGCGCGGTCCGCGCTCGATACCCAGCGCGCCACCCGCGACGCCACCCGCGCGCGGGTCGAGCAGATGAAGGCCGATATCGGCGATCGCGAAGTGCGTGCGCCGTTCTCCGGCGTGCTCGGCATCCGCCAGGTCAGCCCAGGCTCGCTGGTCACCCCGGGCACGCCGATCGCCACGCTCGACGACACCGAGCGCGTCTATATCGATTTCCCTGTGCCGGAAACTCTGCTGGCGCGCGTGGCCAAGGGCCAAAGCGTCAGCGGCACCAGCGCGGCCTATCCGGGCCGGCGCTTCGAAGGCGAAGTCAGCACGGTCGACGCGCGGGTCGATCCGGCCACCCGCGCGGTGACGGTGCGCGCGGATTTCGCCAACGCCGGCCATCCGTTGCGTCCGGGCATGCTGGTGCAGGTGACCTTGCTGCAGCCCGAGCGTCAGGCGCTGCTGGTGCCGGAAATCTCGGTGGTGCAGGTCGGCACCGATTCGTACGTGTTCCGGCTCAAGCCGGACAACACGGTCGAGCGTTCCGACGTCAAAGTCGGCACCCGCCGCGAAGGCCTGGCCGAGATCGTCGAGGGTTTGGCGGTCGGCGAGCAGATCGTGGTCGACGGCACCGGCAAGTTGCGGGTCGGCAGCAAGGTGCAGGTGTCGGCGGCGCCCGCCGACGCGGCCGCGCCGACGCGCGAAGCCGAGTCGCAGGCCAAGCCGCCGGCGCGCGCGCCAGATGCCGCCGGCGCGGGCAAGGACGGCCGCAATGGCTGAGTCCTCGGGTTTGCGCGAACGGCTGCGTTTGCTGGCGTTGTCGCTGACGCAGCGGGTCCTGGAGGGTTCGGACGATGGCGAATCCTCGCCCGGACGTTCCCGCGCGGGCGGCAATCTGTCGCCTTTCGTGCGCGAACAATTGAAGTCTCTGGATTCGCGCCTGCGCGGCAATGACGAGCCGGAGCGGAATCGGAAACCGGGCGAAGCCGGCACCCAGGCCAAAGCCCCGGTTTACGTCGCAGCCCAACGCCGCGCGCCGAAGCGCCGCGACCGGAGCGGCGGCCGATGAACATTTCCGATCTCTCCATCCGCCGCCCGGTGTTCGCCACCGTGATGAGCCTGCTGCTCATCACCTTGGGCGTGATGGCGTTCTCGCGCCTGACCTTGCGCGAATTGCCGGCGATCGATCCGCCGATCGTCTCGGTCGACGTGACCTATCCCGGCGCATCGGCCTCGGTGGTGGAGACCCGCATCACCCAGGTGCTGGAAGACGCGCTGGCCGGGATCGAGGGCATCGAGACCATCGAATCGCGCAGCGTCAACGGCCGCGCTTCGATCAGCATCGAGTTCACCCTGCAACGCGAGATCGAAGCCGCCGCCAACGACGTGCGCGACGCGGTCAGCCGGGTGTCCAACCGGATGCCGGAAGAAGCCGATCCGCCGCAGATCGAAAAAGTCGAAAGCGACGCCGACCCCATCCTGTGGCTCAACATGAGCTCCAAGCAGATGGACACGCTGCAACTGTCCGACTACGCCGAGCGTTACGTGGTCGACCGTTTGTCCTCGGTCGACGGCGTCGCCCAGGTGCGCATCGGCGGCCAGCAGCGTTACGCGATGCGGATCTGGTTGAACCAGGACCAGTTGGCCGCGCGCGACATCACCGTCAACGAAGTGGAAGCCGCGCTGCGCGCGGAGAACGTCGAACTGCCGGCCGGGCGGATCGAATCGGCCGCGCGCGATTTCACCTTGCGGGTGGCGCGCAGCTACCAGAAGCCGCCGGACTTCGCCCAGATTCCGCTCAAGAAGGGCGCCGACGGTTACGTGGTGCGGCTGGGCGACGTGGCCAAGATCGAGCTGCAATCGGCCGAGCGCCGCGCCTACTACCGCAGCAACGGCGAGCCCAATATCGGCCTGGGCATCGTCAAGACCTCCACCGCCAACAGCCTGGACGTGGCCCGCGCGGTGCGCGCGGAGGCCGACAAGATCCGGCCGAGCCTGCCGCAAGGCACCGACATCTTCGTCGCCTTCGACACCACGGTGTTCATCGAATCGGCGGTCGAGCGCGTCTACCACACCCTGGTCGAAGCGATGGTGCTGGTGTTGATCGTGATCTGGCTGTTCCTGGGCAGCTTCCGCGCCGCGCTGATTCCGGCGGTGACGGTGCCGGTGTGTCTGATCGCCGCGTTCATTCCGCTGTACGCGTTCGGCTTCTCGATCAATCTGCTGACCTTGCTGGCGCTGGTGCTGTGCATCGGCCTGGTGGTGGACGATGCGATCGTGGTGCTGGAGAACATCCAGCGCCGCGCCGATCTGGGCGAGCCCAAGCTGGTCGCCGCCGCGCGCGGCACCAAGCAGGTCGCGTTCGCGGTGATCGCCACCACCGCGGTGTTGGTGGCGGTGTTCTTGCCGGTCGGGTTCATGGAAGGCAACACCGGGCGTTTGTTCCGCGAGTTGTCGGTGGCGCTGGCCGGCGCGGTGGCGCTGTCGGCGTTCGTCGCGCTGACCCTGACGCCGATGATGTCGTCCAAGTTCGTGCGCCCGCACAGCGAGGAGAAATCCAATCCGGTCAATCGCTGGATCAACGCGCGTCTGGACGGGGTGAGCCGCCGCTACAAGGGGCTGCTCGACCACACCGTGGAGCGGCCGTGGCTGTTCGGCATCCTGATGCTGATCGCGCTGGCGTTGAGCTTCGTGCTGTTCAAGTTCGTGCCGTCGGAATTGGCGCCGCAGGAAGACCGCGGCTCGTTCCAGATTTCGATCCTCGGCCCGGAAGGCGCCGGTTACGACTACACCGTCAAGCAGGTGCAGCAGGTCGAGAAGATCGTCGCCTCGCACACCGGGCCCAACGAGACCATCCAGCGCTACAACCCGCGCGTGCCCGGCGGATTCGGCGCCAGCGAGGAAATGCACACCGGCCGGATCGCGGTGTTCCTGCAGGATTGGGACAAGCGCGAGAAGAGCACCGCCGAGGTCGCCGAAGGCCTGCGCGCCGAACTGGGCGGGCTGACCGGCGTGCGCGCCTTGCCGCAGGTCGGCGGCGGTCTGGTGCGTACCCGCGGCCAGCCGATCCAGATCGTGCTGGGCGGCCCGGAATACGCCGAGCTGGCCAAGTGGCGCGACCGCTTGCTGGCGCGGATCGAGCAGAACAAGGGCTTGTTCTCGGCCGACTCGGACTACAAGGAAACCCGCCCGCAGATGCGGGTCGAGATCGACCGCCAACGCGCCGCCGACCTCGGCGTCAGCGTCACCGACATCGGCCACGCGCTGGAAACGATGATGGGCTCGCGCCGGGTCACCACCTTCGTCCAGAACGGCGAGGAGTACGACGTGATCGTGCAGGCCGACCGCGATCTGCGCGCCTCGCCGGCCGATCTGTCGGCGATCCAGGTGCGCGCGCGCGACGGCGCGCTGGTGCCGCTGTCCAATCTGGTCACCCTCAACGAGCTGGCCGAGGCCGGCAGCCTCAACCGCTTCAACCGCCTGCGCGCGATCACCATCAGCGCCGGCCTCGCGCCCGGTTACACCATGGGCGAGGCGATTGCCTGGTTGAACCAGACCGTCGCCGAAGAACTGCCCGAGCACGCCCAGATCGATTGGAAAGGCGAGTCGCGCGAGTACCAGAAAGCCGGCGGCGCGGTGCTGATGACCTTCACCCTGGCCTTGCTGGTGGTGTATCTGGTGTTGGCCGCGCAGTTCGAAAGCTTCATCCACCCGTTCGTGATCATGCTGACCGTGCCGCTGGGCGTGCTCGGCGCCTTGATCGGCCTGTGGATGACCGGCGGGACGCTGAATCTGTTCAGTCAGATCGGCATCGTCATGCTGGTGGGGTTGGCGGCGAAGAACGGCATCTTGATCGTCGAGTTCGCCAATCAATTGCGCGATGAAGGCCGCAGCATCCATCAGGCCATCGTCGAATCCTCGGCGGTGCGCCTGCGCCCGATCCTGATGACGTCCATCGCCACCGTGGTCGGCGCGGTACCGCTGGTGCTGGCCGGCGGCCCGGGCTCGGCCAGCCGCGCGACCATCGGCATCGTGGTGATCTTCGGCGTTTCGTTCTCGACCTTGCTGTCGCTGTTCATCGTGCCGGCGTTCTATGTGCTGCTGGCGCGCTTCACCAAGTCGCCCGAAGCGGTCGCGCACGAGTTGGACAAGCTGGAGAAGGAAACGCCGCAGGCCGGTGGGCACGCTTGATCAGCTCGCCGCGCCCGTAACGATTTCCCCCTGTAGGAGCGGCGCGAGCCGCGACCGCGACATCCGGCTTACGTCGTTGAATGGATGTCGCGGTCGCGGCTCGCGCCGCTCCTACAGGGGGCAGTCGCGCCGCCGCCGTTTGCAGCCGGACTGCGAGCTAATTAGGCTTATCCCATGAACCTGCCCCCCTCAGCCGCCAGCCCGCCGCCGCGGGGCGACGGTTTCGTCCTGCGTCCCTGGCGCGCCGGCGATATCGACAGCCTGCTCGCGCACGCCGACGATGAGCAGGTCTCGCGCGGGCTCAGCGATCGTTTCCCGTATCCGTACACGCGCGCCGACGGCGAAGCGTTTCTGGCCGGGCTGGTGATCGACTTCAGTGCGCCGCTGTTCGCCATCGAAGTCGACGGCCGCGCCTGCGGCAGCATCAGCGCGCAGCCGGGACGGTATGAGCGCGCGCATTCGGCCGAGTTGGGCTATTGGCTCGGGCGTTCGTTGTGGGGCTCGGGTCTGATGACCCGGGTGGTCGCCGCGTTCGTGCCCTGGGCGATGCGCGAACTGTCGTTGTACCGCTTGTACGCGACGGTGTACGACCACAACCCGGCCTCGGCGCGGGTATTGGCGAAAAACGGTTTTATCGAAGAAGGCGTGCAGCAGTGCGCCGTGGTCAAACGCGGGCAGGTGCACGATCTGCGGGTGTTCGCGAAAGTGAGAAGGAGTCTGAACAATGCGACGTGACGATCCGCCGCGCGGTCCGCGCAAACCCTACAGCGGACAAGGCCCGGCATCGGGCAGCGGCCAGGGCGCGGGGCAGGGCGCCGGGCAGGGCCCGTGGCGCAGCGGTCCGCGCCGCGATGCGCCGCAGAGCCCGCCCGATGAAGGCCGCGGCCCGTATCGCGGCGGCGATGCGCGCTCGCGCGAAGAACCGCCTGCGCCGTACCGCGGCGGCCACGAACGCAGTGGTCATGCGCATCCGCATTCGCGCTCGGAACGGCGCGAGCAACGTCACCGCCATGGCGACGATGCCCGCGACTCGCGCGAGCGCAGCGAACGCACGGCGCGGCCGTATCGCCAGCGCGACGAGGAATTGAGCGCGGGTTCGGATCAGACCGGCTTCGACGATGCAGGCTTCGACGCGCCCTCGCCGCAACGCGCGCGTCGCGACGTCGAACTGCGCCTGTACGGCCTCAACGCGGTGCGCGCGGTGTTCGCGCGCCGGCCCGAAGCGATCCGCAAGCTGTACCTGGACGGCCCGCGCATTCCGCAACTGCAGCCGTTGCTGTCGTGGTGCGTGGCCAACCGGGTCGGTTACCGGGTGGTCGAGACCCAGGATCTGGACAAGCTCGCCGCCAGCGGCCATCACGAAGGCGTGGTCGCCGACGTGCTGCGCGAAGAGCCGGTGTCGTTGTCGGAATGGTTGCGCGATCTGGCGCCCGGCCCGCAGTTGGCGATCTGGCTCGACGGCGTCGGCAATCCGCACAACCTCGGCGCGATCCTGCGTTCGTCGGCGCACTTCGGCGTGAGCGCGGTGCTGCTGAGCAAGGATTCCACCCTGGCCTTGTCCGGTGCCGCCGCGCGCGTGGCCGAAGGCGGCGCCGAAGCGGTGCCGATGGTGCGCATGGGCCGCAGCGACAACGCCCTGGCGCAACTGCGCGGTTCCGGTTTCGCCCTGGCCGCGACCGTGGTCGACGGCGGCGAGGACGTGTTCGCCGCGGCGCTGCCGCAACGCTTGGTTTACGTGCTCGGCGCCGAAGGCGCGGGCATGGACCGCGACCTGGCCGCGGCCTGCGATCTGCGTTTGTCGATTCCCGGCAGCGGCAAGGTCGAAAGCCTCAACGTCGCCGCGGCGACCGCGGTGCTGCTGGCCGCGTGGCGCGCGCGGCGTTGAGTCGCCGCGCGCGGCAGGCGCTGGTTCGCGCATGAGCGCGGCCGCCACGCGGCGGCCGCGCCGCAGCGTCACTCCAACTGCTTGATCGCCTGCAACACCGCCGCGTATTCCTCGGCGCGTTCGGGCGATTTCAGCATCGCGCTCAGGCAGACCGCGGTCGCGGTGATCTGCACCGCTTGCAGTTGTTGCCGGTACTGGGCGGCGTTGATCTGTTCCAGGCCATCGACGAAAGCCTGCATGACCTCGCGCTGGGCGTAGGCGAACACGCCGGCGGCGCCGAGGCTGTAGTGGTGGTTGGTTTCGATCGCCGAGACGATCTGCGAGTTGACCGCGCCGCGGTCGCTCGCCAGTTGCTTCAGACGTTGCGCGCTGTCTTGCACGTGAGCCTCCAGGTCGGCGGGTTCGGAAAGACCGGTCGAGACGCCAGGGCCCGCGCCGACGGGAGGCGTCGGGCCGTCGCCGGGCGTGTTGCCGGTCTGGTCGAGCAACACGATGGTGGCCTGCGCGGCCGCTGACGAGTTGATCATGGATTGCTGTTGCTGCGAATTGGCGGCGTTCTCGGCCATCAAACCGGTGGCGTGGGCGACGGTCTGATAGAGCTGGGCGATCGCGGTGGCGGGCGCTTGCGCGGTGACCTTGACGTTGGTCTGGGTGACCGCGTCGGTGATCTGCGGATTCACGCTGGTGGAAGCGGAAGTGGCCTCATCCATGGAGGTGTCCTGTGCGGAATGGGTGGAGGCGCGGCGGGCTGTGTCGGTCTCCGTTGCGTTAACAACGCAATTCGGCGGCGAAACCGGGCGTGGTGGTTGGTGGAATTGTTTTGGGCGACGCGTTGGCGCGGATTCTTGCGCGGGTAAACGGGTAGCCCACAAAAAAAGCCGCCCTCTCCCGGGTTGGGAGAGGGCGGCTTTTGCGGTTTTGGCGTTGCTGAGAACGGGCGTGCTTGGGACGTTTTAGAGCAAAGTCAAAATGGGTTCCGGCTTTCGCCGGAATGACGGTTCATGGGGTGCGTCGCGTTGTTGGCCCGACGCGCTTATTCCTCCGGCGGCGTCACCTGCTTGGGCGCGCTGCCGAAATCGCCGTCGGCCGACGCGGCCAGGTAGGCGAACACCGCGTAGGCGGCGACGTTCTGCGCCAATGCCTTGGGGTCGATCTTGTCCAAGGTGTCGTCGGGGGTGTGGTGGTAGTCGAAATAGTCGGTGCCGTCCTGGGCCAGACGCGCCCAGGCCAGACCGCCGGCGGCGAACGGCGAGATGTCCGGGCCCGGGCCGCCCTTGCCTGGGGTGTGCTCGATCCCGAGCGGCGCCAGGGCTTGCGCGATCTGCGCGTCGGCGGTCTTGGCGTAGTCGGGTGCGGAACTGGAGTACGCGTAGATCCGGCCCGCGCCGAAATCGCTCTCGGCGCCGATCTGATGCTTGCGCACATCGGCCGCGTGCTTGGCCGCGTAGGCGCGGCCGCCGTGCAAGCCTTGTTCTTCGTTGGCGAAAGCGATCACCCGGATCGTGCGCGCCGGGCGCAGCTTGGTGTCGCCGATCAGCTTGGCCGCGGCCATGGTCAGGCCGACGCCGGCGCCGTCGTCGATCGCGCCGGTGCCCAGGTCCCAGGAATCCAGGTGGCCGCCGATGATCACCACTTCATCGGGCTTGCTCTTGCCGCGGATCTCGCCGATGACGTTGTGCGAGGTCGCTTGGCCGTCCCAACCGCAATCCAGCGCCAGCTTCACCTTCACCGGCGCGCCGCCGCCGTTGCCGGCGAGCGCGACCAGACGCGAGAGCTGCGCGGCGTCGGGCGCCGACAGCGCCGCCGACGGCACCGGCTTGAGGTCGTCGTCGAAGCGGGTGATGCCGGTGTGCGGCATGCGGTGCGAATCGGTACCGGCCGAACGCATCAGGAACGCGACCGCGCCGGCGCGGATCGCCGCCGACGGGCCGCGGCTGCGCACCCGGCCGCCGGGGCCGTAACCGGCGCCGTCTTTGGCCCGCGGCATGGCGAAATCGACGAACGCGATCTTGCCCGCCAGGGAACCGGCCGGCGCGGCTTCCAGCGCGGCCAGATCGGCGAAGCGCACCACCTCGCCCTCGACCGTGCCGGCGGGGCTGCCGCCGAGCGCGGTCAGGGTCAGCGGCTGCGCGTGCGCGCCGAGCACCTGCGCGTGTTCGCTGCGGCGCTCCCACTTGGGAAAGCTGACCGGCTCCAGCCAGACTTTGTCGAAGCCCAGGCTGCGGAACTTGGCTTCGGCCCAGGCCACCGCGCGCGCATCGGCTTCGCTGCCGGCCAGTCGCGGGCCGACTTCGGTGGTCAGCGATTCGGTGATCTTGTAGCCCAGGTCGCTGGCCAGCGCGCGCTCGCGCAGCTCGGCGACGGCGTCGACGGCGGCTTGCGGAATGCGCGTCTCGCGCTGTGCGGCCGCGGCGTCGCCGGCCAGGATCGAACCTGTGAACAACACGGCAGCCATAGCTGCCCACAGCGGTGCGCGCATCCCCAATCTCCTCGTTGCGGGCCGGCCGCGCGGAAGGTCGCGCGGCTAGGCCAAAAAGCCAGCTTAGCAACCCGCGACCGCGCCGCTACCTGAGGAAAGTCACGTCCGACTCTCGGGATATTTGTCGCTGCCTATCAAGGCGTTTGACGGTGGCGGCGGCTGCGACGGCGATGCGGCGCGGCTGCAGCGGACGCGGATCGTTTTGCCGTATCGGGCGGTTCGCCGCGAGCGGCGCCGCGCCGGCGTCAGTCCGGCTCGGGCGCGTCGGCGAACTGTTGCGGCCAGACGATGCGGAAGCGCTCGAACACCACCTCGATGCCGTCGTCGATGGCGAAGCCTTCCGATCGCGCCTGCGCGCCGAAGTAGTCGCGGTGGATGCGCAGCCACTCCGCGCGGCTGCGGTCGCCTTCGCCCTCGGCCCAGGCGAAGGCGTCGTCGACCTCGATCATCGGCTTGGTCTCGATCCGGGTCGTGCGCCAGATGCAGCACGGCCGTCCCTCGCCGTCGACCACCACCACGTGATCGCCCTCGCGCGGCAGGGTGTCGGGCGAATAATCGCGAACCAGCGACGCGGTCGCGCGCTTGGTCCCGGCCAGCACCAGCGCCGCCAGTTCGGCGGCGTCGGCGGCGTTGTCGCCGAAGCTGCAGACGGCGTAATCGCCGGCGGCTCCGGCGTGGTCGCGGTAGTCGGCCCAGAAGGCGTCGCTGGCGGCGGTTTTGTCGGCCATCTGCAAGGTGCTCGGTGAAGGTGGGTGCCGGAAACGAAGAAGGCCGCCACGCGAGGTGGCGGCCTTCGAAGGATACGCGTCGGGCTTACTTCTTCAGCGAATCGCGGATTTCGCGCAGCAGCAGCACGTCTTCCGGCGTCGCCGCGGGCGCGGCCGTTTCCGGCTTGCGCAGCTTGTTGTAGCCCTTGAGGACGATGAAGATGACGAACGCGATGAGGATGAAATCGATCGCGGTCTGCAGAACCATGCCGTACTTCACCGCCACTTCGGCCGCGACTTCCTTGCCTGCCGCATCGAGCTGCGACGGCTTGAGTACGTACTTCCAGTCGCTGACGCTGACGCCGCCGGTCATGTAGCCGATGGTCGGCATGACGATGCCGTCGACCAAGGCGGTCACGATTTTGTTGAATGCCGCGCCGATCACCACCGCGGTAGCCAGATCGACCACGTTGCCGCGCGCAATGAACTCTTTGAACTCGCTGATCATGCCCATCGCATGCTCTCCCTGGTTGTCGACGACCGGTGCGGGACCGGGCCTGGACGCGCTGGCAGCGCGCCGGGGCCGGACTATACCGAGGCCGAGGTGATGTGTCCGTGCAGCTCGGCCACGCCTTCCAGTACGGCGCGGTAGCGGTCGCCGGGCTGCAGCGGGCCCACGCCCGAGGGCGTGCCCATGTAGACCAGGTCGCCGGCGCGCAGCGCATACAGGCGCGAAAGCTCGTGCAGGATTTCCGGGACGTTCCAGACCAGATCGTCGAGCGAGCCGCGCTGGCGGACTTCGCCGTTGACCTCCAGGGTCAGCGCGCGCGAACCCAGTTCGCCGACCTCGGCCGCCGGCACGATCGCGCTGATCGGCGCGGCGTGGTCGAAGGATTTGCCGGTGTCCCAGGGCAGGCCCTTGGCCTTGGCCTGGGCTTGCAGGTCGCGGCGGGTCAGATCCAGGCCGACCGCGTAGCCGTAAATCAGCGCCGAGGCGGCTTCCACCGGCAGCTCGCCGGCGGGCGCGTCGCGGCCGATGGCGACCACCAGCTCGACCTCATGGTGCAGGTCGCTGGTGCCGGGCGGGTAGGGCACGGCTTCGCCCAATTCCAGCGAATCGTGCGGCTTGAGGAAGAACACCGGCCGGCCGCGGTCGGCGCTGGAGGTCGGCACCGCCGCGCCCATTTCGCGGGCGTGCTCGGCGAAGTTGCGGCCGACGCAGTAGACGCGGCGGACCGGGAAGCTGGCGTCCGCGGCGATGCCTTGGCCGCGAACCGGAATGCGGGTGGCCGGCGCGGCCGCGATCACGTCGCCCATACGGTCAGCGCGCCGAGGTCGAACGGTGTTCGATCGTCGACGCGTCGACGACGCGGAACTCGCCCTCGACCACTTCCGGACGGTGCCTGGTGCGGCGCGCCATCGGCTTGCCGCGGCGCTGCCACAGTTTGTAACCCAAGCCGACGATAATCATCGCCGCGCCCACGAACACGCTGAAGAACACCAACAGCGCGAGCAAGCCCAGCCCGACCAGACCGAGCGCGAAACGCAGAAGGCGGTGACGCGGCTTGCGCGGCTCGAAAGCGTTGCGCACGCGCGACTGGAACGCATTCCATTGCGGTCGGTGTTCGGAGAATCGGAAAGTCTGGGCAAACATTTGAGGTGTCGTGAGACAATGCGGCCTGGGCCGGACACATGAGTATCGTTCCAGGCATGAACGAGGGTGTGAGAACTTCGTTAAATCATCCGGGCGGCGGCGACGCGGCCGCGCAGCCGTTGATCGAGCTGCAGCGCTTGGCCGACGGCGCCTTCGCCGAGGTCGAAGCGACCATCGAAGGCGACGCCGAATCGCTGCTGCTCTACCGCGACGGCGACGCGGTGCGCGCCTGGCTCAACATATGCCCGCACGCCGGACGACGATTAGATTGGGCTCCGGGGCAATTTCTCAAGAGCAAGGACGGGTTGTTGGTGTGCGCGGCGCATGGGGCCAGTTTCGAGCTGGTCGGCGGCGAGTGCGTGGCCGGGCCGTGTCGCGGGGAGGCGTTGCGGGCGGTGGCGGTGGATGTGCGCGATGGGGCGGTTTGGTTGGTTTGAGTTCAGCGGGCTGCTGACGACGCCGCGCCACTCACCTACCGTCATTCCGGCGAAAGCCGGAATCCATTTTGACTTTGCTCTTGTCGGCCTGATGTAGAGCAGGCGGCTGTTGGTGATGGGTTCGCGGGCGGAGAGATTCGGGCTTTTTGACGTTGGCACCGCGCTTGTTTTCTCTGCCCGTTCACTTGCCCCAAAACAACACATTAACCATCAACACCGTCACCACCGTATAGATCAACGACAACGGCCCACCGATCTTCCACAACTCCTTGCCGCTGTACCCCGCCGGACCGGTAATCATCGAGATCACCGGATTGGACGCGGTCATGAAGTTGTTCGACGCCGACAACGCCACGATCAGCGCGAACGCGGTCGGATTACCGCCGGCGGCCAGCGCCAGATTGACCGCAAGCGGCACTACCACAATGGTCGCGCCGACATGGCTGATGACCAACGAAAACGCCGTCGTCAGCAAGCCGATCAATATCTCCAGCAGCCACACCGGCGTCCCGCGCGGCAATCGCTCGATGCTGTGGCCGGCGATCCACGCCGCCGCGCCGCTGGAATCCATCGCCCAGCCCAATGGAATCAGGCAGGCCATCAGGAACACGGTCTTCCAGTTGATCGCCGAATACGCTTCGTCGATGTTGATCACCCCGGCGATCAGCATGCCGGCCACGCCGGTCATCAGCGCGATCGACACCGGCAGCCGCGAGGACAGCGCCAGCAGCATCGCCACGGCGAAAATCGCCAGCGCGATCTTGAGCTTGTGCGGGCGTTGCTCGCCCTTGGGGTAGTCGGTGACCACCACCAGGTCCTTGCTCGCCGCGGCGCTGGCCAGGTCGGTCCAGATGCTGTGGAACACCAGCATGTCGCCGGCGCGCATCGGTACCGTGCGCACGTTCTCGCGCAGCACGCTCTTGTCGCGGTTGATCGCCAGCAGGCTCAGCCCGGATTGCTTGCGCAGGTGCAAGTCGCCCGCGGTCTTGCCGATGTAGGCCGAGGTCGCCGGCACCACCGCTTCGGAAATGCCGGCGCGGCTGGGGTTGAACAGGTCGGCGAAATTGCGCAGCCGCGACGACAGGCGCAGGAAATGGTTCTGGGCGAAGTCGGCGACCTGCTGCTTGGGCCCCATCGCGCCGAGCACGCTGCCGACCCAGATGCGGGTGTCGGCCGGCGGCGCCAGACGCGAGTCGTTGTCGCTCTTCAGCGCCAGCAGCAGCGGCGCGCCGCGCAGCGCTTCGGCTTCGCCCAGCGACATGCCGACCAAGGGGCTGTCGGCGGTCACGGTGAGCTCGTAGACGTCGCCGTCGATGCCGTAGGCCTTGGCGAAATAGCTCTGCGTGCGCGCCGGCGTGGCGCCCTTTTCGGTGTCGTCCTTGAGCAGCTTGTCGGCGAAGAAATGGAAATAGGCCAGCGACGCGGCGAGCAGGGCGATGCCGATCGGCAGCGGCGCGAACATCTTCAGCGGCTCGATGGTGGCCGCGCCCGAGGGCAGGTTGCTGTTGGCGTTGAGCAGCAAGTCGTTGAGCAGGATCAGCGGCGAATTGCCGACCATGGTCAGCGCGCCGCCCATGACGATGGCCGCGGCGATCGGCAGCAGCAGCCGCGGCAGCGACAGACCGGTGCGCGAGGACAGGCGCGCGGCGACCGGCATGTACAACGCCATTACCGAGGGGTTTTGCATGAACGAGGAATTGAGCCCGGCGACCGCGGTGGTCAGCAGCAGCAAGCGCTGTTCCACCCCGTGCGCGCGCCGCAGCAGCCAGCCGGCCAGGCGGTTGAGCGCGCCGGTGCGGTCCAGCCCGGCGCCCAGGATCATGGTCGCGATGATGCTGATGACCGCGTTGCCCGAAAAACCGTTGAACAGCTCGTCGGGTTCGACCAGGCCCGACAGGCCCAGCAGCACCAGCACCACCAGGGCGACGACGTCGGCGCGGATGCGCTCGAACAGGAACATCGCCATCGTGAACACCACCAGCCCGAGAACGAGCTTCATGTCGGTGGTGAGCGCGAGGGCGGTGTCCATCAGGGGCGGGATTCGCTGTGGTGGGTTGGGGATTGGCTAGCGCCGACAGCGTCGCGGCACGGGGCGGATCCGATCCCGGCGAAACTCGGCGGCAGCGCTGTGGCCCGCATGCGAATCTCCGATCCCGAATCCCTAGTCCCGGACTCTGTCGTACAACAAATCCCAGACCCCGTGGCCGAGTTTCTGGCCGCGGGTCTCGAAATGCGTTTGCGGGCGCCATTCCGGCCGCGGCACGCTGCCGCGCTTGCCGGCGCGGTTGGCGAGCCCCCCTGTTGCGTCCAGGACGTCCCACATCTGTTCGGCATAGTCCTGCCAATCGGTGGCCAGGTGCAAGCGCCCGCCGACGGCGATCTTGCGCACGAGCAATTCGGCGAACGCCGGCTGCACCAGACGGCGCTTGTTGTGGCGCTTCTTGTGCCACGGATCGGGGAAATAGATCCGGACCTCATCGAGCGAGCCGTCGGCGATTTCGTGGTTGAGCACTTCCACCGCGTCGTGGTGGTACAGGCGCACGTGATCGCCGGCGTCTTCGGCCAGCGCATTGAGCAGGCGGCCCACGCCCGGGGCGTGGACTTCGATCCCGATCAGGTCGCGGTCTTTGTCGTGCTGGGCGGCGAAACGCAGCGCCTCGCCGTTGCCGAAACCGATTTCCAGCACGCGCCTGGCCGTGCGGCCGAAGATCGCGTCGTAGTCGCGCGGCGCGCCCTGGTAGTCGATGCCGAAACGCGGCCACAGCTCATCGAACGCGCGCTGCTGGGCCGGCGTGAAGCGGCCCTGGCGCAGCACGAAGCTGCGCACCTGGCGGCGGCCTTCTTCGACGGTGAAGGGCTTGGGCGGGGCCTTGTGGCCGTCGCTGGAGAACGGATCGGTCATGTCAGCCGATCAACCCGTCCACCGGGCTGGACGCGCTGGCGTAGCGCTTGCGCGGAATCCGCCCGGCCTTGAACGCGGCGCGGCCGGCTTCCACCGCCAGCTTCATCGCGTGGGCCATCAGGATCGGGTCGCGCGCGCCGGCGATGGCGGTGTTCATCAGCACGCCGTCGCAGCCCAGCTCCATCGCGATGGCCGCATCCGAGGCGGTGCCGACGCCGGCGTCGACGATGATCGGCACCTTGGCGTTTTCGACGATTTCCAGCAGGTTGTACTTGTTCTGCACGCCCAGGCCCGAGCCGATCGGCGCGGCCAGCGGCATCACCGCGACGCAGCCGATTTCCTCCAGGCGCTTGGCCAGGATCGGGTCGTCGGAGGTGTAGACCATCACGTCGAAGCCGTCCTTGACCAGGGTTTCGGCCGCCGCCAGGGTCTGGACCACGTCGGGGAACAGGGTGCGCTGGTCGCCGAGCACTTCGAGCTTGACCAGCTTGTGGCCGTCGAGCAGCTCGCGGGCCAGCCGGCAGGTGCGCACCGCGTCGTCGGCGCTGTAGCAGCCGGCGGTGTTGGGCAGCAGGGTGTAGCGGTCCGGCGGCAGCACGTCGAGCAGGTTGGGCTCGCCCGGGTTCTGGCCGATGTTGGTGCGGCGGATCGCGACGGTGACGATTTCGGCGCTGGCGGCCTCGGTGGCGCGGCGGGTTTCGTCCAAGTCCTTGAACTTGCCGGTGCCGGTCAACAGGCGGGAGCGGTAGGTCTTGCCGGCGATGACCAGCGAGTCGGAGAAGGCGGTGTCAGTCATCACTCAATTATGGCTGATCGGCCATGAACATGTCGGGGCGCGAGGGTGCCGGTTGGGTCGATTCGGGCCGCCGGGGCCAGGAAATTCACGGTTGCCCCCTGTAGGAGCGGCGTCCCACAGGGATTTCCTTCGGTCACGAGCCGCGAC
>NZ_JBAMDI010000136.1:0-27689 GCF_036961695.1 Pseudomonas sp. CGJS7
CTGCGCAGGCAGGTTCCGTAGTGGGCATCCTGCCCACGACGGAACCCGGCGCACGTCCTTGTGCGCCGCCCTTCGGGTGTCCTTTTGCTATCGCGAGTTAGGTGCGCCGCCGGGCCAGAGCAACGGCAACAGCAACGGCAACAGCAACAGCAACAGCGCCCTCATCCGCCCTTCGGGCACCTTCTCAGCCTTGCACTCCCTTCGGTCGCCGCAAGCGGGAGAAGGGACTGCAACGGCAACGGCAACGGTGATGGTTGGGGGCTTGGCTTAGTTCTTTGCGGCATCCAACGCCAAATTGAGTTTGAGCACGTTCACCCGCGGCTGCCCCAGCACGCCGAACTGCGGCGCTTCGGTGTTGGCGGCGATCAGCGCGTCGATTTTGCCGACATCGACACCGCGCGCCTTGGCCACGCGCGCGGCCTGCACCTGCGCGGCGCGCGGGGAGATGTGCGGGTCCAGGCCGCCGCCGGATTGGGTCGCCAGTTCGGCCGGGACTTCGCTCAGCGCGATGCCGTCGCGCTGCGCGATCGCCGCGGTGTCCTCGGCGATGCGCTTGCGCAGGTCGGGATTGCTGCGCGCCTGATTGCTGCCCGAGGCCGCCATCGGGTCGTACTTGGCCGCCGACGGGCGCGGTTGGAAATACCTGGCGTCGGCGAAGGGCTGGGCGATCAGTTCCGAACCGACCGCCTGGCCGTTGCGTTCGATGATCGAACCACCGGCTTGGGCGGGGAACGCGACGCGGCCCAGGGCGGTGCCGGCGAGGGAGTAGAGCAGGCCGAAGCCGAGCAGGGAGACGGCGGCGAACAGCAGTGGGGCGCGTAGGGAAACGCGGTCGTCGATGTTGGGGTTGTGCGTGGCTTGAGTGTTCATTGAAGAGTCCTGTTTGAAGCGGCGACGGGCGTTGCGGCCCTCACCCCAACCCCTCTGCCGCAAGCGGGAGAGGGGCTTTGGTGGCGCGGCGGTTTAGAAGATCGCGGCCAGCGCCATGTCGATGAGCTTGATCGCCACGAACGGCAGCAGCACGCCGCCGAGGCCGTACACCAGCATGTTCCGGCGCAGCAGCGCGACCGCGGTCGCGGGCTTGAAGCGCACGCCGGCCAGGGCCAGCGGGATCAGCGCCGGGATGATGACGGCGTTGAAGATCAGCGCCGCCAGCACCGCATTGGTCGGGCTGGACAGGTGCATGATGTTGAGCGCGGCCATCTGCGGGATCGCCGCGGCGAACAGCGCCGGCAGGATCGCGAAGTACTTGGATACGTCGTTGGCCAGCGAGAAGGTGGTCAGCGCGCCGCGGGTGATCAGTTGCTGCTTGCCGACTTCCACCACCGCCAGCAGCTTGGCCGGATCGGAATCCAGATCGACCATGTTGCCGGCTTCCTTGGCCGCCTGAGTGCCGGAGTTCATCGCCAGACCGACGTCGGCCTGGGCCAGCGCCGGTGCGTCGTTGGTGCCGTCGCCGACCATCGCCACCAGGCGGCCGCCGGCTTGTTCGGCGCGGATCCGCGCGAGCTTGTCTTCCGGACGCGCTTCGGCGATGTAGTCGTCGACGCCGGCCTCGGCGGCGATCGCCGCGGCGGTCAGCGGGTTGTCGCCGGTGATCATCACCGTGCGCACGCCCATCGCCCGCAAACGCGCGAAACGTTCCTTGACGCCGTGCTTGACCACGTCCGACAGCTCGACCACGCCGAGTACGTAACGGCCCTCGGCCACCACCAGCGGGGTGGCGCCGCCGCGCGCGACCTGTTCGATCCGCGCGTTGAGTTCCGGCGCGACGTCGCCGCCGAGCGAACGCACGTAGTTGCCGATCGCGTCGCCGGCGCCCTTGCGGATCGAACGCGCGCCGCCGGCGTATTCGGCCGGCAGGTCGACGCCGGACATGCGGGTCTGCGCGGTGAACTGGATGTAGTCGGCGCGTTCGGGTTCCAGCGCGTTGCTGTGCAGCTCGCGCGCCAGACGCACGATCGACTTGCCTTCCGGGGTCGGGTCGGCCAGCGAAGCCAGCAGCGCGGCATCGCGCAGTTGCGCGCGGTCGACGCCGGCCATCGGATGGAACGCGGTGGCCTGGCGGTCGCCGTGGGTGATGGTGCCGGTCTTGTCGAGCAGCAACACGTCGACGTCGCCGGCCACTTCCACCGCTTTACCGGACTTGGCCAGCACGTTGGCCGACAGCGCGCGGTTCATGCCGGCGATGCCGATGGCCGGCAGCAGGCCGCCGATGGTGGTCGGAATCAGACACACCAGCAGCGCGATCAACAACAGCGGATCGAGCTTGGCGCCGACGAACCCGGCGAAGAACGGCAGCGTCGCGACCACGGTCAGGAAGGTCAGGGTCATCGCGGCCAGCAACATGGTCAAGGCGATTTCGTTCGGGGTCTTCTGCCGGTTGGCGCCTTCGACCAGCGCGATCATGCGGTCGAGAAAACTGTGGCCGGGCTCGGCGCTGACTTCGATCACGATCTCGTCCGACAGCACCTTGGTGCCGCCGATCACGCCGGAGCGGTCGGTACCGGCCTCGCGCAGCACCGGCGCGGATTCGCCGGTCACCGCCGATTCGTTGATCGTGGCCACGCCCTTGACGATTTCGCCGTCGGCGGGAATCAGCTCGTTGGCCGAGACGATCACCCGGTCGCCCGGCTTCAAGGTCGAGGCGGCCACGCGGGTTTCGTTGCGGCCGACGGTGTCGAGCTTGCGCGCGACCAGATCGCGCCGCGCCGCGCGCAACGACGCCGCCTGGCCGCGGCCGCGCGCTTCGGCGACGGCTTCGGCGAAGTTGGCGAACAGCACGGTCACCAACAGCGTCGCGGTGACCGCGATGCCGAAGGCGGTGTTGCCCGGTACGAAGACCGTGATCAACGCCGACAGGATCGTGCCGAGCAGCACGATGGCCATGATCGGGCTGCGCACGGCGTGGCGCGGGGACAGTTTGACGAAGGATTCGAGCATCGCCGCGCGCGCGCCGGCGGCGTCGAGGCCGGCGACGGCGCCGGTACGGCGTTGCGCTCCGAGATGAGTATGGTCGGTCACGTTGGTTACCTCACAGAGCGGGGTTGCCCAGCGCCGCGGCGGCGTTGGCGGACAGGGTCAGGTGATCGGCGATCGGGCCGAGCACCAGCGCGGGCATGAATTGCAGGATGGTCAGGATCACGATCACCGCGATCAGAGTCAGGGCGAAGGTCGGCGTTTCCGCGTGCAAGGTGCCGGCGCTTTCCGGCGCCACGCGTTTGCGCGCGAGCAGGCCGGCGACGGCCAGCGGCACGATCAGCGCCGGATAACGGCCCAAGGCCAGCACCACGGCGCAGCTCAAGTTCCACCAATACGTGGCGTCGCCCAAGCCTTCGAAACCCGAACCGTTGTTGGCGAAGGCCGAGGTGTACTCGTAGAACACCTGGCTGATGCCGTGGAAGCCGGGATTGGAGTTGCCGGTGATCGACGGCACGGCCAAGGTCACCGCGCTGAAGCCGAGCACCACCAGCGGCTGCAACAGGATCAGCAGCGCCAGCAAACGCACTTCCGGCGCTTCGATCTTGCGGCCGAACAACTCCGGCGTGCGTCCGGTCATCAAACCGGCCAGGAACACCGCCAGCAGCAGATACACCAGGAATTGCTGCAGGCCGCAGCCGATGCCGCCCCAGATCGCGTTGACCAGCATGTTGACCATGGCCATGCCGCCGGTCAGCGGCGCCACCGAGTCGTGCATGCCGTTGACCGAACCGTTGCTGCTTTGCGTGGTCAGCGCGGTCCACAGCGCGGTGTCGCTGGCGCCGAAGCGGGTTTCCTTGCCTTCCATCAACGCAGCGTCGGCGCTGCTGGAGGAATAGGCTTCCGAGCCGACGGTCAGGCCAGTGGAAATCACCGACATCAGCAGCATGCTGCCGAACACCAGTGCGGTGAGCTTTCTGCGGCCGGTGAACGGCGCGATCATGAAGGTCACCGCGACCGGAATCAGAATCAGCGCCAAGGTTTCCAGCAGATTGGCGAACGGGGTCGGGTTCTCCAGCGGCACCGCGCTGTTGGGGCCGTACCAGCCGCCGCCGTTGGTGCCCAGTTGCTTGGCCGCGACCATCGCCGCGACCGGGCCGACCGGAATCTTCTGTTGCTTCATCTCCACGCTGTGATCGATCGGCGCGACCGTGGCGCCGGCCTGCAGGGTCGAAGGAACGCCTTGCGAAGTCAGCAGCACCGCCCACACCAGGCACAGCGGAATCATGAAGCGCACGGTGGCGCGGGTGACGTCGACCCAGTAGTTGCCCAGATCGCGGGCTTCGCCTTCGCGCGCCGGCTCGTTCGACGCGGCCATCGCCTGGCGTCCGCCGAACAGGCCGCGCAAGGTCGCGACCACGATCGCCAGCCCCATCATCGGCGTCACCACCTGCAAACCGACGATGCCGACCATCTGCGACAGATAGCTCAGCTGCGCCTGGCCGGAGTAGTGCTGCTGATTGGTGTTGGTGAGGAACGACACCATCGTGTGCAGCGCGGTGTCCCAGCGCAGGTTGGGGATGTTGTCGGGATTCAGCGGCAACCAGGCCTGGGTCATGAACAAGACCCACACCAGCACCGCCAGCACCAGGTTGCTCACGGCGAACGCCAGTGCGTAACCGCGCCAGCTCATGCCGCGCGCGGCGTCGATGCCGAGCACGCGATAGATCGCGCGTTCCAGCGGCCCGAACACTGCGTCCAGGCGCGAACGGTCGCCGCGCATGACCCGCGCCAGATAGTGGCCGAGCGGCCAACCCAGGCCGATCGCCAAGGCGAATACGAGAAAGATTTCGATCATGGTCAAACACCGGGCGGTGAAGGGTCCGCCGCGGCGCGTCCGGCGCCGCTAAGGACCGCGCCCGAACGGGTGAGTCCGTTCGGGCGCTGAGGAGAGTGGCGCGGACCGATCCGGGTCCGCGTGGTAGCGAGCCGCGCAGCGCTCGCGCGGACTAGAAATCTTCCGGGCGCAACACGACGTAGAGCAGATACGCGGCGGCCACCAGGACCGAGATCGCGCACAACATCGAAAGCCAGCCAGGCATGGTCGTTTCCCCTGTCAGAACGTGGCTTGCACGGCCGCTTCGATGCGCGAGCCGGCAAGGGAGTCGCCGAAGATGCGTTCGGCGTTGTGATCGGTGGCGTGCGCGGTCAGGCGCAGTTCGAACGGCGCCTTGACCGCCCAGATCGCGCTGAGCTGGCCGTGGCTGTAGCTGCGGTCGTAGACGTCGTCGAGGAAGTAGTGGCCGGCGGCGGCTTCGAAACGCAGCGCGTCGTTGACCGGGAGGCGCGCGCCGATCTGCGAATAGATGCCGCGCTGTTTGCTGCCGAGCGCTTCGTTGGAATAACCCAGCGACAGCCAATAGTTGTCGCGGTAGGTCAAGGTGCCGTTGAGTTCGGTCCAGTTGAGATCGCTGGTGGTCGAGGGATAGCGGTAGTGCAGGACGTTGAGGTCCAGCGCCCAGTCCTGGGCGATCTTGCCGGCCCAGCCGACGGTGAAATCGAGTTCGCTGCTGGCGTGGGTTTCCGGGGCGAACTCGACATTCGAGCCCCAGACCGAGGCGTAGAAGCCGTTGGCCGCGGCGGCCTTGAAGCCGACTTGCACGGCCGGGTCGCCTTGCGTCTGCGAAGTGCCGCGCCACACGTAGTCGCTGGTCAGCGCGGCCGAGCCGGTGAAGCTGGCGCCCTGGGTCTCGGCGGCGCGCGCCTGGGAGCCCAGCGCGAGCAGGCCGATGCCGGCGCACACGGCCAGGGCCAGCGGAACGATGGCCTCGCGGCGACGGAACAGAGGGTGCGACGACGGCATATGCGGTATCCGGAAAATGAGAAGCGAGGCCGGTTTGGCCACGTCGTCATTTTCCGAAGCGGGGGCGTAAAGCCGCTATTTCGCGACCGCGGTCGCAGCGTAAATTCGGCGTAAAAAATTGAGCGGTGGACGTAAAAGCGGGGTTTGGCGTACGCAGCGATCGCGGCAACCCGGGGGCGGCGAAAACCCCAGCCACCGTCATTCCGGCGAAGGCCGAAATCCCTACTCGCCGTCATTCCGGCGAAAGCCGGAATCCATTTTGATCTTGCCCTTGCTCGGAATCCCTCGCAGCAACAGCAACAGCAACAGCAACGTCAAAATGGATTCCGGCTTTCGCCGGAATGACGGTGTGGGAGGGCTCGGCGCGGTTTGTGATCGAAGGGAATTCGTGGGGCGTCGTTCTTACGGAGAATTATCGCAACAACGCGTCGACCACGGCCCCGGGCCGCTTCATCCAGGCAAAGTGATCGGCGCGAGCGCCCAGGGCCGCCGCATTCAATTCGAATGTTTCGACCCGCGCCAACGGCAACTTGGCCAGCAGAAAATCCTGCGAGGCGCGCGGCACCAGCCAGTCGTCGGTCATGCGCACCGCGCGCGCGTCCACCCGCGCCCGCGCCATGCCGGCTTCGATGTCGGCGTGGATGCCGCGCGCGGCGTACACGCCGCTCAGCGCGGTGCGGCTCCAATCGCGGATCAGGCTTCGGGCTTCGGTGCCGCCGAAACCGATGCGGCGGCCGGGCAGGGTGCCGTTGACCTGGGCCAGCCACGGCAGGAAGCGGTAGATCGGCGGCATCGCCAAGCGGCTCGGCATCGGCCAGGTCGGCCAGTACGGCGCGCCGCTGGCGACCAGCCACAGCGATGTGGGAATCGCCGGATCGTCTTGCAGCGCGGCCAGCCCGAGGCGCATGCAGGCCATCTGCCCGCCGAGGCTGTGGCCGCCGACGATGCGGCGCACGCCGGGCAGCGCGACGGCGACTTCGGCGTCGCTGACCGGCAGATCGTCGAGCAGCAGTTGCCGATAACCCCAATCGCTTTCGCGGCTGGCGCGCAGATCGCTGCTGCCGTTGCCGCGCCATTCGTGCACGAACACGGCGATCCCGCGCGCGGCCAAGGCATCGGCGAAAGTCTGATAGTGGCGTGCGGCCACGCCCAGCGCGGGCAGCCACAGCAGGCTGGCTTTGGGTTCTGGCGGGATCGTGCAAGCCAACGACCAGCGATGGCCGTCGCTGGCGGCCAGCGGGCGTTGTTCGATGCGCACCGGCTCAGCCATGCGGCGCGGCGCCGAAATGATCGAGCACCAACACTTCGCTGAGCCCGGGCCGATAGCCCTGCTGCAATGCGCGGTGGACGTAATCGGCGGCGGCGGTGCTGGATGCTTCCAGGCTCTGGCCCATACACAGATTCGCGGCGACCGCCGAGGCCAGGGTGCAACCGGTGCCGTGCGCATCGACTTGCAGGCGCGGATGCGCGATTTCGCGTACCGAGCCCGGCTGCGCGAACAGATCGACGACATCGCTGTCGCCCGGCAGGTGCCCGCCCTTGAGCAGCACCGCGCGCGCGCCGAGCGCGAACAAACCGTCCAGCGCGTCGCGCATGGCGTCGCGGTCGGCGATCGCGTGGCCGAGCAGCAGTTCGGCTTCGGGCAGGTTGGGCGTGATCACGCTGGCTTGCGGCAGCAGCCGCGTGCGCAAGGCATCGAGCGCGGAGGGTTCGAGCAGGCGCGCGCCGGAGGTGGCGACCATCACCGGGTCGAGGACGATGTATTCGGGCCGGTAGTGCGCCAGCGCGTCGGCGACCGCGACGATCACCTCGGCGGTGGCGAGCATGCCGAGTTTGACTGCGCGGACGTCGAAGTCTTCGAAGCAGGCGTCGATCTGTGCGCGCAGGAAACCGATGTCGGGCACGTGCACGGCGGTGACGCCGCGGGTGTGTTGCGCGGTCAGTGCGGCGATGGCGCTGAGCCCGTGGACGCGGTGGGCGGCGAAGGTCTTGAGATCGGCTTGGATGCCGGCGCCGCCGCCGGAGTCGGAGCCGGCGATGGTTAGGGCGGAGGGGGGGCGTTGGGACGGGGTCATGGGTTTAGGGTACCCAAATCGGTTGGGTTTCGGCGGGACGGGATATGTAGGCAATCGGCGCAAACCGGGGTTCCAGCCTTACGTTGCCTTTGCCTTTGCCTTTGCCTTGCTGTGGCTCTGGCCCGGCGGCGCAAGTAACTCGCGATAGCGATAGGACACCCGGAGGGCGGCGCACAAGGACGTGCGCCGGGTTCCGTCGTGGGCAGGATGCCCACTACGGAACCTGCCTGCGCAAGCACCGCACTCGTGGCTTTTGACTCGAAACAGGGAAAAGCGTTTTCTTTGGTGACTTTCTTTGTCGCTTTGAACAAAGAAAGTTACCCGCCGCTTTAGTGGCGGAAGCACTTGATCTTGATCGTGCTCTTGATCTGAAGCTTTGAAAGCTCTTGAAGCTTTAAAGCTTGTGATGACAAGCAAGATCAAATGCTTCCGCCACTAAAGCGGCGGGTAACTTTCTTTTGTCCAGAGCAACAAAAGAAAGTCACCAAAGAAAAATGCTCTCCCTGTTTCGAATCAAGAGCCACGAGTGCGTAGCTTGCGCGGGCAGGTTCCGTAGTGGGCATCCTGCCCACGACGGAACCCGGCGCACGTCCTTGTGCGCCGCCCTCCGGGTGTCCTACTGCTATCGCGAGTCAGTTGCGCCGCCGGGCCAGAACAAGGGCAACAGCAACGGCCAGGGCAACAGCAACAGCCAGGGCAACAGCAACGGCCATGGCAAAAGCAACGGCGTCCTCATCCGTTCTTCGGGCACCTTCTCAGCCTTGCACTCCCTGCGGTCGCCGCAAGCGGGAGAAGGGCAGGGTGGTGCTGCCCTTTTTGCGGGCGCAAAGAAAAACGCCGCGCGATTTGCATCGCGCGGCGTTCGTAACGGACATCGAAGCGGCTTACAAAACTTCCGACGCGTAATCCGCCAGCCGCGACCGCTCACCGCGACGCAAGGTCACATGCGCGCTGTGCGCCCAACCCTTGAACCGATCCACCGCATACGTCAGACCCGAAGTCGTCTCGGTCAAATACGGCGTATCGATCTGCTCGACATTGCCCAAGCAAACGATCTTCGTACCCGGACCCGCGCGCGTGATCAGCGTCTTCATCTGCTTCGGCGTCAGGTTCTGCGCCTCATCCAGAATCAACCACCGGCTCAGGAACGTGCGCCCGCGCATGAAGTTCATCGAACGGATCTTGATCCGCGACGCGAGCAGGTCGTTGGTCGCCGCGCGACCCCACGCGCCGCCGTCCTGGTTGTGGGTCAGCACTTCCAGGTTGTCGGTCAGCGCGCCCATCCACGGCGTCATCTTCTCTTCTTCGGTACCGGGCAGGAAACCGATGTCCTCGCCGACGCTGACCGTGGCGCGGGTCATGATGATCTCGCGGTAACGCTGCTGATCCATGGTCTGAGCCAAACCCGCGGCCAGCGCCAGCAAGGTCTTGCCGGTGCCGGCTGTGCCGAGCAGGGTGACGAAGTCGATCTCCGGGTCCATCAACGCGTTGAGCGCGAAATTCTGCTCGCGGTTGCGCGCGATGATGCCCCACACGGCGTGCTGGTTATGGCGGAAATCGTCGACGATCTGCAGCGTCACCCGGTCTTCGCCGACCTTGGTGACCTTGAGTTCGGATTCGTCGTCGCCGGGCAGGTACAGGAACTGGTTGGGATACCAGTCGTCGTTCTCGGTGCGGCCGATTTCGTAATAGGTGCGGCCCTTCTCGGTCCAGGACTTCAGGTCCTTGCCGTGCCGGGTCCAGAAATCTTCCGGCAACGCGGTCGCGCCGGTGTAGAGCAGGCTGAAATCGTCGAGCGCGCGGTCGTTCTCGTAATCCTCCGACACGATCCCGGCGATCGACGCCTTGATCCGCAGGTTGATGTCCTTGGACACGAACACCACCGGCACGCCGGGTTCCTGCTCCTGCAGCGCCAGGATCGCGCCGAGGATCTGGTTGTCCGGGATCACCGCGCTGAAGCGCTTGCCCGCGTCGAACGAGCCGGTCTGGAAGCGCAGCTTGCCGATGCTCTGGGCGCCGCGCAGCTGCAGGCCCTGCGGCCGGTTGAGGGTGATGCCGGTGCTGATCTTGTCGGTGCCTTCGGCCTCGATCAGCTCATTGAGGAAACGGCTGACCTGACGCGCGTTGCGGCTGGCTTCGGAGGTGCCCTTCTTGCCGTTGTCGAGTTCCTCGATCACCTGCATCGGCAGGTAGACGTCGTGTTCCTGGAATTTGAACAGCGCGGTGGGATCGTGCATCAGCACGTTGGTATCCAGCACATAGATGCGCTTGCTTCTTGTCATCGACAGCTCCGCTGGAGATTGGCGTCGGGCGACGCCGGGGGAAAGAATTCGGTTGCCGCCCGGCCGGTCGCGCACGGCAGCGCCGCCATGGCCCGCGGGGCGGGACGGCGTGCGATCGTGGGGATCCGGGGGCTCACTGAGTGGTGGCTTCCTCTGGCGCGCTTATTGGCCAGAATGGGTTTTGAGCGAGTCGAGTACGTCTTGGGCATGCCCGGCGACTTTCACCGGACGCCATGACTGCACGATGACGCCCTTGGGGTCGATCAGGAAGGTGCTGCGTTCGATGCCCATGTATTTGCGGCCGTACAGGCTCTTTTCCTTGATCACGCCGAAGGCGTTGCACAAGGTTTCGTCCTTGTCGCTGACCAGTTCGAACTTGAAGCCCTGCTTGGCGCAGAAATTCTGATGCGATTTGATCGAGTCGCGCGATACGCCCAGCACGGTGGCGCCGAGTTTCTTGAACTTCGGCAGCAGCGCGTTGAAGTCCAGGCCCTCGGTGGTGCAGCCGGGCGTGCTGTCCTTGGGGTAGAAGTACAACACCAGCCAGCCGCCGGCGTAGTCCTTCATCTTCACCGTCTGACCGCCGGACAGGGCCAGTTCGAGGGTGGGAGCTTTGCCGCCGTAAGCGCGATCGCCGGTATCGAGCATAGTCAGAATTTCATCGGGTCCATGATGGCGTCCAGGTTCAGATGGTCGCAGAACTCGAGGAAATCGTCGCGCAGCGCGGCGATGTGCATGCTCGAGGGGACGCCGATCGTGATCTGGGCGGAGAACATATCCGCGCCGGTCTGCATCGCCCGGTAGCGCGAGCAGTGCAGGCTTTCGATGGTGATGCCCTGGCGGTCGAAGAAATCGGCCAGTTGGAACAGGATGCCGGGCTTGTCGGCGGCCACCACTTCGACGATGTAGGGCAGCAGATTGGATTGCACCTGCTTGGCGCCGGTGCGGTACCAGACCAGCTTGAGGCCTTCCTCGCGCTCCAGGCGCGTCAGCATGGCTTCCAGCTTGGCGACCGCGTCCCAGGAGCCCACCGCCAGCGCGGTGACCGAGACGTCGCGGCCGACCGTGGACAGGCGCGCGTCGACCAGGTTGCAGCCCGAATCGGCGATCCGGCGCGTCACCGACAGCAGCGGCGACTCCGGATGCGTCGTATAGGCGTTGATCAGGAGGTGGTTTTCGTTCGGCGACGGCCGGGAAGCGGAATCGGTCAAGGCGGCGCCTGCAAGGGGAGCGTAAGGCTCGGAAATGAACGGCGGCCCGGGCCCGGGCCACGCTGTGAGGCAGCATACTTGCCCGCGCTTTCGCGCCGCAAGTAACATCGCCGGGTGTATGGCGGCGCGTCGGCACGGTTTCGTGCCCCGGCGCCCGCTTTGGCCGCGAACCGGCGCGGATCGGGTTTTCGCCCGCTGTCCGGCCGCGTTCCGCGTTTGCTTTCCCGCTTTGCGTCCGCTCCGCCGTCGTTGCGGCAGCGGCCTTTCACTCAGATAGGTCTTCACTTGCGACTTTCCGGCAGCATCACCGCGCTGGCGACGCCGTTCACCGCGTCGGGCGAACTCGATCTGGACGCCTGGCGCGCGCTGCTGGCGCAGCAGTTGCAAGCCGGCACCCAGGCGGTCGTGGTCGCCGGCTCCACCGGCGAAGCGGCGGCCCTGTACGACGCCGAATACGACACCGTGCTGCGCATTGCGGTGGAGCAGGTCGGCGGACGCATTCCGGTGCTGGCCGGCACCGGCCTGTCCAACACCGCCAAAACCATCGAACTCACCCGCCACGTGGCCGCCCTGGGCGCCGACGCGGCGCTGGTGGTGACGCCGCCCTACGTGCGGCCGACCCAGGCCGGCCTGCTGGCGCATTACCGCGCCATCGCCGACGACGGCGCTTTGCCGATCGTGCTCTACAACGTGCCCGGACGCACCGGCGGCGATCTGCTGCCGGAAACGGTCGGCGCGCTGGCCGGCCACGAGCGCATCGTCGGGATCAAGGAGGCGGTTTCCGATCCGCAGCGCATGACCGATCTGCTGGCGTTCAAGTCGGACGGTTTCGCCGTGCTCAGCGGCGACGATCCGACCGCCTGCCGGGCGATCCTGGCCGGCGCCGACGGCATCGTCTCGGTCGGCTCCAACGTGCTGCCGGCCGCGTTCCGCCGCCTGGCCGATCTGGCCCGCGCCGGCCGCCGCGGCGAGGCCGAGGCCTGGGACGCGCGTCTGCGTCCGGCCTACGATTTCCTCGGTCTGGAGCCCAACCCGATTCCGGTCAAGGCGCTGCTGGCCGCGCAAAACATCGGCCACGGCCTGCGCTTGCCGCTGCAGCCGCTGTCGGCCGTCCACCATGAGGCCGCGCGGCATGCCGCCGCGCTGGTCGCCGAGCTCGAACACCTCTGCCGCGATCCGCTCGCGGCCTGAACCCCTGCAGGAGATGCCCATGCGTTCCAATGTTTCTCTGTCCCGTGCCGTCGTCGCCGGTCTGTTGCTGGCGTTGGTCGCCACGTCGGGCTGCAGCTGGTTCCGCAAGGGCAACAAGCTGTACGCCGAAGCGCCGGAAAACCGTCCGCTGGAAGTGCCGCCGGATCTGGATCAGCCGCGCACCGACGGCGCGATGGCGATTCCCGCCGGCGGTTCGGTCACCGCTTCCGGCGTGGCCGCCGCGCGTCCGACCCAGGCCGCTCCGGGCGCGCCGGCGTCCTCGGCGATCGGCTTCACCGTCGGCGGCAGCCGCGATGAAGTCTTCGCCAAGGTCGGCGATGCGCTGGGCAAGGTCGAAGGCCTGACCGTCGCCAGCCGCGCGCAGTTGCTCGGCGCGTTCGACGTCAACTACCAGGGCAGCAACTTCCTGGTGCGCGTGAGCGCGGTCGAGGCGGGCACCTACGTGTCGGCGGTCGATCCGCGCGGCTTGCCGGCCAGCGGCGAAGCGCCGACCAAGCTGATCACCAGCCTCAAGGGCACCCTGGGCGGTCGTTGATCGCTCAGCGCCGGCCGCGGCCGGAGCAACGCAAAACGGGCGCCATCGGCGCCCGTTTTCGTTTGGGGATCGCAGCGCGGATCGGCGCCGGCCGCGAAGCGGCGATTAACGCGGCGCCAGCCGGCTCAAGCCTTCGTTCAACATCAATCGGGTCGCTGCCGCGCGCTGCTGCATCGGCAGATCCTTGAGCGCGTCGAGCAGCCAGCCGAACGAGCGGCAGCGCGCATCGCGCGATGCGCTGTCGTCGCCGTCGGCGTTCAAGCCGGCGGCGAAGCCGTCGTGCAGGATCATCGCCTTGGCCCCGGCCGATTTCAGCGTCTGCTTGGCCGCGCCGGCATCGTAGGCCTGCCGCGGGCTCTGCAAGCCGGTCGCGGCGATGTTGATCAGCGCGTTGCCGAAACTCTGGCGGCTGTCCGGGCCCAGATTCTGCGCCGCGGCCATCAGCGCCTGGGTGCTGCGGTCGGCGCTGGGGTCGAACAGCGCGCACAGCGTGCTGGCATCGCCCGGCACCCGCGAGGCGCGGTGCAGGGCCTGGAACAATTCGTCGATGTTGCCGTCGGGCGCGCGCATCAGCGTGTCGTTGGCGCTGGCCATGATCGCGGCCGGATCGAGCCGGGACAGGTCCAGTTGCGACAAGTCCAACTGCGACAGATCGAAACCGCGGTGCTGCGCGCCGGTGACCGCGGGCGTCAGACACAAGGTGAGCAGCAGGCCGAAGGGCAGAAGCTTGGTCATGGCGGGGCGGCGGAAGGGGCTCGCCGCGAGTCTAGGCAAGCCCGGATGAACGCCGCCGTGCCGCGCGCCGGGCAGGGCGTTACCGCCGGATCGGGTAACGCCTTGCGCGGAACCAACCGCGGCCGGCGCGGTACGCGTCGCCGTGCTTACTCCTTTTCGACCTCGAAATACCCGTACACCGCGCCGCCGTCGGGCAACCGGTCGTAGCCCATGGCCACGGCCACGCGTTGCGGGCTCAGCAGGCCGATCTTCCACACGCTGACGCCGTCGAAGCCGGCCGCGCCGGTCTTGGCGAATTCGCGTTTGCCGCCGAGTTCGTCCTGGATGTGATTGCCGGTGGAGCTGTCCAGCACCACCCACTGCGGGCGCTCCTTGTACAGGAAGAAGCGCTTGCCGACGATCTTGTACTGGCCTTTCCACAGCTCGGTCAGCGCCTTTTCCAGCGCGGCCTGCTGTTCGCCGTATTGATCGGCGCTGAGTTGGGCGTCGTCGGCGTTGTGGGGAATTTTGTCTAACAACATGGATGTGTCCTTGGCGAAGGTACAACCCGCGCAACCGAGCAGCAGGGTCGTGACGATGATTTTCAGAATTCTCGATGCGAAGCCGGTCATGCCGCTGTCTCCGTAAACCTCGGCGGCGCGATGCGCGCTCAGGCGCGCATCGACGGGCCGCTGCGGGTGGGCGCCGGCGCTTCTTCCTGCTGCGGCGCGGCGGCGGTCTGGGTTTGTTGCTGCGCCTGTTCGCGGCCGCTGGCGGCGAATTGGCGGCCGTCCGGCGAGGCCGCCAGATCGCGCATCGACTGCTTCATCGCGGCCGGATCGTCGAGGCTGGCGAGCATCGAATCCAGATGGCGGTCGCCGGTTTCCGCGCTGGCGACCTTCAGCTTGGGCTGCTGCGCCGGCGAAGGACCGATATCGATCTTGTTCAAACCGCCGCCGTCGACGATGTCCTTGAGCTTGACCGAAATGCTGGCGTTGGGCGTGTCGTGGCCTTCGCCGACGCGCTGGTTGTGGCCCCAGGGATTGCGTACCTGCAGCATCACGTCGCCGCTTTCGTTCTTGTACACGCGCTCGACCATGAAGGCGTGGCGATCGACCAGGCCGTCCTGCGGCGCGTCGGCGCGGAACCAGTGGGTGTCTTCGGACTTGGTCGCCAGGGTCACCGGGCGGTTTTCCTTGAGCGCGGTGTCGAGCGTCTTGTACGCCTTCTCCATGCCCATGTCGTCGAAGTCGCCGGCGTCCAGGGTCTTGCCGTGCACGCCGGTCAGCGAGAACAGCGCATCGGCCGGCCAGCCGCCGTGCGCGGTCTTGTCGTAGCCTTCCTGCAGGCCGTCCTTGGGGTTGCGGTCGTGCATCTTGGCGTAGGCGGTTTCCATCACCGCCGGCCAGATCGGCCCGTTCTGGCCGGGCCGGCCGTCGACGGTGCTGCCGCCGCGGCGGGTGAGGTTGCCTTCGATCTCGCCCTGGGTCACCTCGATCTGCACCGGCTTGGTGACTTTGTCGCGGAAGATGCCGGGGCTTTCTTCCTTGTACAGGGTGACGGTGAAGGTGCCTTTGTCGGCGTTGTACTTGATCGCGTTTTCCAGCCGCTGCGGCTGTTGCTGGGCGAGCGAACCCAGCGGCGAGACGAAGTAGCAATCGCCTAGCGAGTTCTGTTCGATATCCGATGACCTGGGATGGCCGCTGGGGCCGTACAAGGTCTTATCGGTGAAGCGGCGCGCTTCGGCCGGAGGGGCGGGAGCGGTTTCCTGTGCGACGGCCATGGCGGCGTTCCATCCTTGGTGCTGAGAGTTGTGGGCGAATCTAGCGCGCGCCGCGTTGGCGGACAACGCGGCGATGTTCAGTAGGGACGGGCGATGGCCGATAATCCGGCCACCCGCGCGGCCCATCGTCGGGAAGAATCGAGTCGAAGGATTGAACCATGGAACAGGAATTCTCCACCCTGGTGGAAACCGCCAAGCGCCTGGCGCTGCTGGCCGAAACGCTGGAACGCCGCTCCGACGCGGCGGTGCAGGAACAGCAGCAGGCTGTTCAGGTACTTGAGCAGGCGCTAAGCCGGGTCCGCGGCGACCTCGGGCAGGTGCTGGATTCGGCCGGAACCCGGGTCGGGCAGTTGGTCCAGCAAGGGCTGGATTCCAGCCTGGGGCAGGGCGCCGAGCACTATGAGCGGGTGGTGGCGACGGCGTCCTCGCGTCTGGGCGGGGCCACGCAAACCCTGGCCCAGGCCCAGGAGGCGGTCGCCGCGGGTACGCGCAAGGCGGTGATCCTGGCTTATGCCGCGGTGGCCGGGGCGATGGCGCTGTTGGTGATCGGCGGGGCGATCTTGCTGAATTTCGAGTATCGCCAGTACCAGCAGGCGCGCGAGCGCACCGCGGCCGCGCAGTTGCGCGCCGAGCTCGCCGAGGCGTTCACCCGGATCGGGGTGACCTCGTGCGCGGGCACGCCGTGCATTCAACTGGACAAGGACGCCCCGCGCTGGGGCAACAAAAGCGATTACCTGCTGATCCGGCGTTTTCCGGACGAAAAACCGCGTTGACCGCGCCGCCGCGGCGGTTCGCGGACCCGCGCCGCTCAACGCTGCGCGGGCGCGGTTTCAGCGCTCGATCAGATCGATCTTGTCCGGCTTGCCTTCCCAGTCCTTGGCGTCGGGCAGCGCGTCCTTGCGGGTGGTGATCACCGGCCAGGCCTTGGCCAATTCGGCGTTGAGCGCGACGAAGGCCTCTTGCCCGGCGGGCACGTCGTCTTCGGGATAGATCGCGTTGATCGGGCATTCCGGCTCGCACAGGGTGCAGTCGATGCACTCGTCCGGATCGATCACCAGGAAATTCGGGCCTTCATGGAAACAATCCACCGGGCACACCTCGACACAGTCGGTGTACTTGCACTTGACGCAATTCTCGGTGACTACGAAGGGCATGGCTGGGTCCTGGGATGTGGTCCGGTACAAGCAGGCCGGGCGAGCGATAGTGTAGCCACTCGCATCGCGCACGCCCAAGACACCGATTGGCCGATCGCCGGGTCGATCGCGAAGCTGCGAAGCGGGTAACGATGAAAATGGAACTGTTCGTGGAGCCGTATCCGCGACCGCGGTCAAACCGCGGATGGGCAGCGCTAGCGGCGGGTCGGGCGCTTGGAGCGGCCCGCGCCGGCGATCGAACGCTCGCGCGGACCGGGTCCACAACGAAAAAGCCCGCGTTTCCGCGGGCTGTTCCTGCGACCGAGTCGCGTGTTTGGCGCTCCCTACGGGATTCGAACCCGTGTTTTAGCCTTGAGAGGGCCACGTCCTAGGCCTCTAGACGAAGGGAGCGAATGCTGCATCCGTCGCTCGCCGGCCGGGTCCGCGGGTGAGCGCAGGCCGATGGAAGGCGGGTGGGGCGGACCGCGCGGACTCTCAACCCTACGCGGCCTGCTAGTATATGCGCCGCCGTAGCCTCGGGCAACGGTTGGACCCACGAAACTTCAGAAGGCGGCGCGCCCGCGCTCGATGCAAGCCGACAATTCCTCACTTATTCCTCAGACCTCCTTGCAGGTGATTCCGCGCGATCAGCACAACGTCTCGCGCAAGGAGATCAGTCCCAATGCGTTGCGCGTGCTCTACCGGCTGCGCGACAGCGGTTTCGGCGCCTTCCTCGTCGGCGGCGCGGTGCGCGACATCCTGGTCGGCGGCCATCCGAAGGACTTCGACGTCGCCACCGACGCCACGCCCGAACAGGTCAAGGGGCTGTTCCGCAACTGCCGCCTGATCGGTCGCCGCTTCCGTCTGGCCCATGTGGTCTACGGCCGCGAGATCATCGAGGTCGCCACCTTCCGCGCCAACAGCGACGACGGCAGCGGCGATCGCGAAACCGACACCGGCGGGCGATTGGTGCGCGACAACGTCTACGGCAGCATCGAAGACGATGCGGTGCGCCGCGACTTCACCGCCAACGCGCTGTACTACGCGGTCGAGGATTTCTCGGTGCGCGATTACACCGGTGGCTTCCAGGACGTGCAGAACCGTTTGATGCGCCTGATCGGCGATCCGGAAACGCGTTACCGCGAAGACCCGGTGCGGATGCTGCGCGCGGTGCGTCTGGCGGCCAAGCTCGGCTTCGAGATCGAGAGCGCGACCGCCGCGCCGATTCCGGGCCTGGCGCCGTTGCTGGCCGATGCCGCGCCGGCGCGTTTGTTCGAAGAATGCTTGAAGCTGTTCCTGTCCGGGCATGCGGTCGACAGCTTCCTCGGCCTGGAGCGTTACGGCCTGCTGTCGGCGCTGTTGCCGGAAAGCGCGGCCGCGCTCAAGTCCAACCGCAGCGGCGCCTTGCGCCGGATGCTGCTGGAAGGGCTGAAGGGCACCGATGCGCGGGTGGCCGCGGACGAACCGGTGTCGCCGGCGTTCTTGTTCGCCCTGCTGCTGTGGCCGGCGTATTGCCGCGACCTGATGGGCTTGCAGGCGCAGGGCGTGCATACCGCCGAGGCCCAGCGCCGTGCCGCCGATCGGGTCACCTTGCATCAGTTGGCGACCATCGCCTTGCCGCGCCGGTTCTCGCTGCCGATGCAGGAAATCTGGCTGCTGCAATCGCGCTTCCAGCAGCGTCAGCGCAAGCGCGTATTCCGCTTGCTCTCGCATCCGCGCTTCCGCGCCGCGTTCGATTTCCTGGCCCTGCGCGTGGCCGCATCCGACGAACACGCCGCCGATGTCGCGTTCTGGCGCGAAGCGCAGGCGCACCCGAACGAACTGCTGGCGCAGCAAGAGGCGCATGCGCGCGAGGCCGGCGACGAAATCGGCGAAGAAGGCGAGGGCCGCGCGCCGCGCAAGCGTCGCCGCCGCCGTCGCGGCGCGCCGACCGCTTCGGAGTAAGCCCGCGGCCGGTTTCCGCGCGAACGCTCGGGAGCCGGTCCGCCAAGACCCGCGGCGAGCTCGCCTCCGGCGCCCGTCGCGACAGTCTTCACTTTCCCCGCGCGCCGCGCGCTTGGGCGGAACCATGAGCGTGATCGAACCTGTGTCCACCACGACCGCGTACATCGGTCTCGGCAGCAATCTCGGCGACAGCGCCGCGGTGCTGCGCGCGGCCTTGCGCGCGCTGGACGCGTTGCCGCGCTCGCGATTGCTGCGCGCCTCGCGCTTGTATCGCACCGCCGCCTGGGGGCGCACCGATCAGCCGGATTTTCTCAACGCCGTCGCGGCGGTGGAAACCGGGTTGCCGGCAAGCGAATTGCTCGCGGCCATGCTCGGCATCGAGCGCGAAGCCGGGCGTGCGCGCAGCGTCGACGGCAGCGACCGTTGGGGCCCGCGCACGCTGGATCTGGATTTGTTGTTGTACGGCCAGGCGCGGATCGATGGCGTCGGCTTGCACGTGCCGCATCCGCATCTGCATGAGCGCGCGTTCGCGTTGGTGCCGTTGCTCGAGATCGCGCCGGATGTCTCGATCCCGGGCGTCGGCCTTGCCCGCGATGCGCTGGCGCGGATCGGTGCGGGCGAGATCGAGGCGGTGGCCGAAGGCGAGGGTGGCTGAGCGCTGTGCGGATCGGGGGTTCGGCGTAGTTGCCGATTCGCGGTCGCGGCTCGCGCCGCTCCTACAGGGGCTGCGGCCGGTTCGTTTCAGACTGTAGGAGCGGCGCGAGCCGCGACCGCGAATTCACAACTACGCCGAAACCGCGCGAGCGCCAGCGACGCGCCACTGACCGTGGTTGCCCGCTCGTTTGCCCTCGCGTGTCGAGCCGACAGCGTTCCGCCAGCGAAGGCCGCCAGCGCGCGGCAACCTGCTAAGTTAAGCAACCTCCCACGATGTCCGTCGCCACCGGACCCATCGCCCATGTACACCTCGGCCCCCACCGACGCCAACGCTTCCGAAAAACGCAAAGCCTGGACCGTGCCCATGCTCGCCGACGCCAAGCGCGACGGCCGCAAGCTGGTGATGCTGACCGCCTACGACACCAGTTTCGCCCGCACCATGGACGCCGCCGGGACCGATCTGGTCCTGGTCGGCGATTCGCTGGGCATGGTCGTGCAAGGCCACAACAGCACCTTGCCGGTCACCACCGCCGACATGGCCTATCACACCGCCTGCGTCGCCCGCGGCTTGTCCAAGGCGCTGCTGATCAGCGACTTGCCGTTCCAGTCCGACGCCACGCCCGAGCGCGCGCTGGAGGCGGCGACCGCGCTGCTGCAAGCCGGCGCGGCGATGGTCAAGATCGAAGGCGCGGGCCATAAGCTGGAAGTGATCCGGTTTCTGGTCGAGCGCGAAATCCCGGTCTGCGCGCACCTGGGCCTGACTCCGCAATCGGTGCTGCGCCTGGGCGGCTACAAGCTGCAGGGGCGCGACGACGCGACCGCGACCAAGTTGCGCGCCGATGCGCGCGCGGTCGCCGAAGCCGGCGCCTCGTTGCTGGTGCTGGAATGCGTGCCGACCGCGTTGGCCGGGGCGATCACCGCCGACTTGGCGATTCCGACCATCGGCATCGGTGCCGGCCCGCAATGCGACGGCCAGGTGCTGGTGCTGCACGATCTGCTCGGGGTGAACTCGGGCCATCGCCGGCCGAAGTTCGTCAAGGACTTCCTGGCCGAGGGCGGCTCGGTCGACGGAGCGTTCCGCGCTTACGCCGAGGCGGTACGCAGCGGCGCGTTTCCGGATGCCTCGCACTCTTACGATTGATCGCGCGCGGGCGCTGGAAAACCTCCGCGCCCGTCCCGATATCCGTTTCGACCGGCGAGGACAGGTCCGGGTTTTGCCGCGCACGGAGCCGCGCCGTCCAACCACGAGTACCGCATGCTGACCGTCGATCAATTGGACGCCCTGCGTTCCACCCTGCAATCCTGGCGCCGTGCCGGCGAGCGCATCGCCTTCGTGCCGACCATGGGCAATCTGCATGCCGGCCATCACTCGCTGATCGCCCTGGCGCGCGAGCGCGCCGAGCGGGTGGTGGCGAGCGTGTTCGTCAATCCGACCCAGTTCGGCCCGAACGAGGATTTCGGCCGCTATCCGCGCACGCCGCAGGCCGACGCCGACGGTTTGACTGCGGCCGGTTGCGACCTGCTGTGGCTGCCTTCGGTCGAAACCATGTACCCCTACGGCGCGGACAACACCGTGCAAGTGCGGGTGCCGCGGGTCACCGAGACCTTGGAGGGCGCGCATCGTCCCGGCCATTTCGACGGCGTGGCGACGGTGGTCGCGCGCCTGTTCAATCAGGTCCAGCCCGATGTGGCGGTGTTCGGGCGCAAGGATTTCCAGCAACTGGCGGTGATCCGCTACATGGTCGCCGACCTGGCGTTCCCGATCGAAATCGTCGCCGCGCCGACCCGGCGCGAGGCCGACGGGCTGGCGATGAGCTCGCGCAATCAGTACCTGTCGGCCGAAGAGCGGCCGCAGGCGGCGCAGATCCACCAAGTCCTGCAAGCCATGCGCGAGGCCGTTCAGGCCGGCCAGGCGCATCCGCAGGTCGAGGCCGACGCCACGCAGCGGCTGACCGCGGCCGGGTTCGCGGTCGACTACGCGGTGGTCCGGCGCACCGACCTGACCCTGCCCGAAACCGGCTCGGGGCAGGGCGCGGACGCCCGGGTGGCCCTGATCGCGGCCCGGCTGGGCCGCACCCGGCTGATCGACAACCTGGAATTCGCTGTCTGAACGGGGGCGGGTCCGGCCGGGGCGGCCAGGAAAGCACCGTTCCGCCCCGTATCGCCTCCGCCCATGTTGCAGCGCGCCATGCGCTGCTAGACTTCAGGCCCTTCGCGCCCGCGCGCCTGCGGACACACGAGTAACGACCATGCAACTGAACCTGCTCAAGGCCAAGATCCACCGCGCCACCGTCACCCACGCCGAGCTGCACTACGAAGGCTCCTGCGCGATCGACGGCCGTCTGCTCGATATCTCGGGCATCCGCGAGTACGAGATGGTCCACATCTACAACATCAACAGCGGCCACCGCTTCTCCACCTACGCCATCCGCGGCGAAGAGGGCAGCGGGGTGATCTCGGTCAACGGCGCGGCGGCCCACAAGGCCCAGCCCGGCGATCTGGTGATCATCTGCGCCTACGGCATCTGCGACGAAGCCGAGGCGGCCAAGTACAAGCCGACCCTGGTCTACGTCGACCGCGACAACCGGCTAACCCACACCAACCATTCGATGCCGGCACAAGCCGCCTGATCGATCCTCACCAAGAGCCTCTCGCACGATGAGCGATGACGTCCGACTTCACGAGCTGCGCGCCGAGGTCGGGCGCGTCGCTGTCACTCCGCTGGCAGGATTGATCGCCCAGGACCCGGCCCGCGCCGCGGACTTCGCGATCCAGGTCGGCCCGCTCTACGCCAGCTTCGCCCGTCAGCATTACGACCGCGACGCGCTGGCCTGGCTGCAACGCGCGGCCGCCGACGCCGGCAGCGTCCAGCGCCTGCGCGCGCTGTTCGACGGCGAAATCGTCAACATCACCGAAGGCCGGCCGGCGCTGCATACCGCGCTGCGCGGCGACCTGTCGTCCGCGCCGACCGCGCGCGCCGCGCACCAGCAGGCGCTGGCGGCGCGCAAGCAAATGCGCGCGGTGGTCGATGCGTTGAGCGCGACCGAAGTCACCGACATCGTCAGCGTCGGCATCGGCGGCTCGGACCTGGGCCCGCGACTGGCCGCCGACGCCTTGACCGGCGCCACGCCCGGCCGCTTCCGCGTGCACTTCCTGTCCAACGTCGACGGCCACGCCGCCCAGCGCACCCTGGCCGGGCTCGACCCCAAGCGCACCGCGGCGCTGCTGATCTCCAAGACCTTCGGTACCCAGGAAACGCTGCTCAACGGCTGCATCCTGCGCGATTGGCTCGGCGATGGCTCGCGCCTGTACGCGATCAGCGCCAACGGTGAGCGCGCCGCCGCGGCGTTCGATATTCCGCCGGAACGGATTCTGCCGATGTGGGACTGGGTCGGCGGCCGTTATTCGCTGTGGTCGGCGGTGGGTTTGCCGATCGCGCTGGCGATCGGCATGGACAAGTTCGAAGCCTTCCTCGACGGCGCCGCGCAGATGGACGCGCACGTGCTGGAAACGCCGCTGGAGCGCAACCTCGCTGCCTGGCACGCGCTGACCGCGATCTGGAACCGCAACGGTTTGGGGTATGCGACGCAGGCGGTGCTGGCTTACGACGATCGGCTTAAGTTGCTGTCGAACTATTTGCAGCAGTTGGTGATGGAGAGCCTGGGCAAGTCGACCCGTCTGGACGGCTCGCCGGTCGCCGGCGACACCGTGCCGGTGTGGTGGGGCGGGGTGGGTACCGATACCCAGCACAGCTTTTTCCAGGCGCTGCATCAAGGCACCTCGATCGTTCCGGCGGATTTCATCGGGGTGATTCGGTCCGATGCGCCGTATCCGCAGAATCATCGTGCGCTGCATGCCAATTTGTTGGCGCAGACCGAGGCCTTCGCCAACGGCCAGGCTTCCGACGACCCGCATCGCGCCTACGCGGGCGGGCGGCCGAGCACCACGATTCTGCTCGATGCGCTGACTCCGCAATCGCTGGGTGCGCTGTTGGCGATGTACGAACACAGCGTGTATTTGCAGTCGGTGTTCTGGGGCATCAACGCGTTCGATCAGTTCGGCGTGGAGCTGGGCAAGCAAGTCGCCAGCCGTTTGCTGCCGGCCTTGGCCGGCGAGGCCGAAGCCGACGATCCGGTGACCCGCGAGTTGCTGCGTAAGCTGCGCGGCTGAGGCTGTTCCCCCTTCGAAAGCTGTTTCCCCCCCCTTTGAAAAAGGGGGGCTAGGGGGGATTTGCCTTTGCCTTGCGCGCAAAGCAAATCCCCCGCGCCGATACGTCGACGCGAAACCGATTCATGTCAGGCGCTCGCCCCCTTTTGCAAAGGGGGCGATGTGTTGTGCCAGGCGGGCGACGTTGCGTCGAGTGCGGCCAAAGCTGTTCCCCCCTTTGAAAAAGGGGGGCTAGGGGGGATTTGCTTTTGCCTTGCGCGCAAAGCAAATCCCCCGCGCCGATACGACGACACGAAACCGATTCATGTCGGGCGCTCGCCCCCTTTTGCAAAGGGGGCGATGTGTTGTGCCAGGCGAGCGACGTTGCGTCGAGTGCGGCCGAAACTGTTCCCCCCCTTTGAAAAAGGGGGGCTAGGGGGGATTTGCTTTTGCCTTGCGCGCAAAGCAAATCCCCCGCACCGATACGTCGACGCGAAACCGATTCATGCCAGGCGCGCGCCCCCTTTTGAAAAGGGGGCGAACTGGCACAGCGCTACGAAACCCCATGCCGCGCAAGCGCCCACTCGACATGCTCGCGCACCACCGCGCTGGGATGCTCGCTACGCGTGCGCAACGCCGCGATCACCGTCGCCGACGTCGGCGCATTGCCCAGCGCCACCGCGATATTGCGCAACCACCGCTCGTGCCCGCTGCGGCGGATCGCCGAGCCTTCGGTGCGCTGCAGGAATTCGGCTTCGTCCCAGGCGAACAACTGCGCCAGCGTGGCTTTATCCAAGTCGTTGCGAGCGCGGAAATCGGGTTCGTCGCTGCGTTGGGCGAATTTGTTCCAGGGACAGACCAACTGGCAGTCGTCGCAACCGAAGATGCGGTTGCCGATCGGTTCGCGCAGTTCCAGCGGAATCGCGCCTTCGTGCTCGATGGTCAGATACGCGATGCAACGGCGCGCATCCAGCCGATGCGGCGCGACGATGGCCTGGGTCGGGCAGATGTCGATGCAACGCGTGCACGTGCCGCAGTGCGCGCTCGCCGGCGTATCCACCGGCAGCGGCAGATCGACATAGATCTCGCCGAGGAAAAACCACGAGCCGCCGTCCTTGTCGATCAGACAGGTGTGTTTGCCGATCCAGCCCAGCCCGGCGTTGCGCGCCAGCGCGCGTTCCAGCACCGGCGCGGAGTCGACGAATACGCGGTGGCCGAACGGTCCGACCAGTTCGGCCAGGCGGTCGGCCAGCCGCTGCAGACGCTGGCGCATGAGCTTGTGGTAATCGCGGCCCAGCGCGTAACGGGCGACGTAGGCGCGTTCGCGTTCGGCAAGCGTGGCCCAGGCGTCTTCGTCGTCGCGGCGGCCGTAGTCGAGCCCGACCGAGATCACCCGCACCGTGCCCGGCAGCAAGGCGCTGGGGCGGGCGCGCAGATCGCCATGGCGGGCCATCCAGTCCATCGAGCCGTGCAGGCCCTGTTCCAGCCAGTCCAGCAGATAGGCTTCGTCCTGGCCCAGTTCGATACCGCTGATGCCGCAACGCTGGAAACCGAACTCGCGCGCGATCGCGCGGATGCGCGCCGCCAGCGCCGCGTAGTCGGGCGCTGCGGCGGGATCGGGCGTAGCGGGGCGGGCGTCGGGCTGGCTCACGGGCGCAAGTATAGAATCGCCGCATGTCTACGACGTCCGAAATCGCCGATTACCCGCCCGCCACCGATCTGTACGACGCCGCGGCTTTGCGCGCGGTGGAAACCGCGGCGGCGGCCGAACTGGGCGATGCCTACGAATTGATGCGCCGGGCCGGCGAAGCGGCGTGGCGCGAGTGCTTGGACCGTTGGAGTCAGGCGTACTCGCTGCTGGCGATCTGCGGCCCCGGCAACAACGGCGGCGACGGTTATGTGCTGGCCTTGCACGCGCATCAGGCCGGGCGTCGGGTCGTGGCGATCCGCCTGCCCGAACACGCACCGCGCGGCAAACTCGCGCAGCGCGCGGCCGCCGAATTCGAAGCCGCGGGCGGGCGCATCCTGGAGTTCGACGGCGCCTTGCCGCAGGCCGATGTGATCGTCGACGCCTTGTTCGGCATCGGCCTCAAGCGCCCGCCGGAGGGCGCCGCCGCCGATCTGATCGCGGCGATCAATGCGCACGGCGCACCGGTGTTCGCGCTGGACACGCCCAGCGGCGTCGATTCCGATCGCGGCGCGGCCGCGGGCGCGGCGGTGATCGCCGAGCGCACCATCGAATTCATCGCGCGCAAGAGCGGCTTGCGCACCGGCGCGGCACTGGATCACGTCGGCGAGTTGAGTCTGGCGAGCTTGGGTCTGGATCCGCGCCGTTACAGCGCGCATCCGGTCGCCGAATGGCTGCAGGCCGAGGATCTGTCGCGCTGGCTGCGTCCGCGGCTTCGCGACAGCCACAAAGGCCGCAACGGCCGGGTGCTGTGCATCGGCGGCGATCACGGTCATGGCGGCGCGTTGTTGTTGTGCGCGCAAGCCGCATTGCGCAGCGGCGCGGGGCTGGTCGATGCGGCGACCCGCGCCGAGCACGTGGCGCCGTTGTTGGCGCGTTTGCCCGAAGCGATGCCGCGCGCGGTGGAGCGGGCCGAAGACTTGCATGCGGCGATCGATGCCGCGAGCGCGATCGCCATCGGCCCCGGGCTCGGCCAGCAGGAGTGGGGAAAACGCCTGCTTTTCGCCGCCATCGACAGCGGCAAGCCGCTGCTGCTGGATGCCGATGCGCTGAATATTCTCGCCGCCGAACCGCGTTGGCTCTCCGCCGATACGATCCTTACTCCGCATCCCGGCGAAGCCGCGCGTTTGCTCGGCAGCGATACCGCGCGGATCCAGGCGGAGCGTTTTTCCGCGGTGCGCGCGCTCGCCGATCACTACGGCTGCACGGTGGTGTTGAAAGGCGCGGGCAGCTTGATCGCCGCGCCCGGCGGCGGCGTGCGCGCGATCGGCGCGGGCAATCCGGGCATGGCGGTCGGCGGCATGGGCGATGTGCTCAGCGGCGCGATCGTCGCGTTGCGCGCGCAAGGTTTGAACGCTTTCGACGCGGCCAGCTGCGGCGCCTTGCTGCATTCGGTGGCCGGCGACGAGGCTGCGCACGAAGGCGGCGAACGCGGTTTGCTGCCGAGCGATTTGATGCCGTGGTTGCGTCGTCGCGCCAATCCTTCCGCCAATCCGCGATGATGCACGCGATGGAATCTCAAGCGACCTCAGAAACCGAGCCGGCCAGCGCATCGCTGCGGGTGAACCTGGCCGATCCCGACGCCACCGACGCCTTGGGCGCGGCGCTGGCGGCCGCGCGCGCGCGGTTGGCGCCGATGCCGACCCTGCATGTGCATTTGCGCGGCGATCTGGGCGCGGGCAAATCCAGTCTGGCGCGGGCGCTGCTGCGCGCGCTCGGCGTCAGCGGCGCGATCCGCAGCCCCACCTACACCCTGGTCGAGCGCTACCCGCTCCAGGACGGCGGCGAAGCTTGGCATCTGGATCTGTACCGGATCGGCGACGCCGGCGAGCTGGAATTCCTCGGCCTGGACGGCGGCGAGGCCACCTTGTGGCTGATCGAATGGCCCGAACGCGGCCAGGGCTGGCTGCCGGCGGCGGATTTGCGCATCGATCTGGCGGTCGCCGGGGCGGGGCGGCAGGCCGAGTTCAGCGCCACCAGCCCGGCCGGCCGGGCCTGGCTGAACGCCCTGGCCAGCGGGGCCGGCGCCCAGGCGTTTGCGGCCGACTCCTGAACGATTCCATAGGAAGTGGTGGCAGGTGCCGGATTTGCAAGGGAAAAATACTTGCATTTGCGCAGCGCCGGTGCTTGACTTACGCCCATGCGAGTCAAAGGGGCCACCGTTCAGAAATTCATGCTGGGCCTTGCGCTGCTCGCTGCGCTGGCCTGGAATCTCGCGCACGCCAGTGAAATCAAAGGCTTAGAGCTGCGCAACGGGGCCACCGGCACGCGCGTCGAGATCGCTCTCGACGGTGCCGGCGAATACAAAGTCATCAGCCTCAAGGGCCCCGACCGCCTGGTCGTGGACCTGCCGGCCTCGCGCCTGGGCAAGAACGTCAAGCTTCCGGCCGGCGCCGGCATCGTCAAATCCGTGCGCAGCGGCGAACCGCAGCCGGGTACGGCGCGGATCGTGTTCGACCTGGCCCAGCCGGTCGCGGTGCTCAAGCCGCGGATCGAGCAGGGCGCCGCGGGTCCGCGTCTGATTCTGGAAT
>NZ_JBAMDI010000137.1:0-27632 GCF_036961695.1 Pseudomonas sp. CGJS7
TCAGGGGCCGTAATCGCGCAGGAACGCGATGCTGAAGCGCAGCGTCGCCGCGCCGGCGATCAATTCGCCGGCGTGGTTGCGATGGGTGCGGGTGGCCCGCCACTCATCGGCGAGGTACACGCCGGCGCGGGCCTGGGCGCGGTCGCGCAACGCATCGGCGGCGGCCAAGGCCGCGGCGTAGTCGGCGATCGCCAACGCGTTTTCGGCATCGTCGAGCAAGGCGTCGAACGCGGCGCGCTCGCTCCACGGCAACAGATCGACCCGGTCGCGCAGCCGCTGCACTTTGGCGGCGATCGCCACCCCGGTCGGGCGCAGGTCGAGCAGGATCAGGAACTGCGAGAAACCGCCGTAAGTGCCGCGCGCACGCACGCTGCCCGGGGCGATTTCGTCGGTGATGTCGTAGAACGCGCCGCCCAGCGGAGCTTTGAACAAGCGCAGCCGGCTGCCGGCGGCGTAGGGCAATGCGTGGGTGTGGATCTCGGCCCGGCCGGTGCCTTGGAAACTCAGCCCGCCGTAGCGCGGCGGCTGGATGGTGATCAGCAGCGGCAGCGCCGATTGCAGTTGGGTCAGGCTCAAGTCCGGCAGGCGCGCGAGCAGGGCGGTATCGCTCAGGCTGACCAGTTGCGCGCTGACGCCGAGGCTGGACGGGCTGAGCCCGGAGGCGTCCTGGAAATCCAGCAGCACTTCGGCCAGCGGCGTTCCCGGCAGGCCGGGCAGGGAGATCGCGGCTTCGGCGTGGTTGCCCGATGCGCTGACGCTGACCGGCAGGCTCTGCGCCTGGGCGGCGCCGGCTGCGAGCAGGCACAGGGCCAGGCCGCAGCCGCTCAGCCAGGCGGCGATCCGACCCGCGGTCCGCGGCGTGTTGGTGTGGCGCATGTGCTTCCCCCTGTGCGGTGTCGCTGCCGCGGTGTGGCTGGGGCCGCGACGCCGAGGCGTCACGGCTGAATCTGAACCCGGATCCGGTGGACTGCCCTGGCGCTCGCGCCCCTGCCGAATGCGGTACCGCGTCGCAACGATCTTGCGGCGCCGGTCTGGATTTGACCAGCCTACTGCGCCTGGGGCGGCCGGTCTGTAGGGGTTTTTCCCTATCCCGGCTGGGCGATCTCCCGGATGTTTCCGCGCGCCCCGCGCACGCCAAGGTGGCTCACCCAGCCGTCATGGCCAATCCAGGGAGTCCGGTCCGACATGCAACCCAGCCGCCGCAACCTTCTCAAACTCTCCGCGCTCGCCGTCGGCATGATCGCCAGCGGCATGAGCTTCGCCGAGGCCCGTCTGGGCGCCGCGCTGGAGCAGGCGCTGAGCACCGCCGACGCCGCCAGGCCGCTGGAAGTGATCGTCTCCTACAACCAGCCCGGCCCGCTGCGCGCGACCCAGTTGCAGGCGCTGAAGCTGCTCGGCATCGATCGCGGCGTGAGCATGCGCGCGTTGCCGATCGCCGGCGCGCTGGCCACGCCGGCGCAGATCCGCGCGCTGGCCCAGCGCGGCGAGGTGTTGTCGATCCATCTCAACCGGCCGCTGACTTATTACAACCAGGAAGCGCGCGAGTTGTCGGGCGTGAACCGGGTCCAGGCCAATCCCGGCGACTTCGGTCGCACCGTGCCGTTCACCGGCAAGGGCGTGTCGGTGATGATCAACGACTCGGGCATCGACGCCACTCACGCCGATCTCAAGTACGGCCAGCGGGTGGTGCAGAACGTGCAGGCGCTGACCAACCTGCATTCATTGCTCGATTTCCTGCCGGTCACGGTGCTGGAAAACCAGCTCAACACCGACATCAGCTCCGGCCACGGCACCCACTGCGCCGGCACCGTCGGCGGCAGCGGCGCCCAGTCCGGCGGCCTCTACCGCGGCGTGGCGACCGGCGCGGACCTGATCGGCTACGGCTCCGGCGCGGTGATTTCGATCCTCGACGCGGTCGGCGGTTACGACTACGCGATCTCGCACAAGAACAGCTTCGCCGCGCCGATCAAGGTGATCTCCAATTCCTGGGGCAGCTCGGGCGCGTTCGACCCGACCGACCCGGTCAGCCTGGCCAGCTACGAGGCCTACAAGAACGGCATCGTCAGCGTGTTCGCCGCCGGCAACGACGGCCCGGGCGCGAATACCCACAACCCCTATGCGCAGGCGCCGTGGGTGATTTCGGTCGGCGCCGGCAACAAGGACGGCACCCTGGCCGACTTCTCCTCGCGCGGCAATCCGGGCGAAACCGGTCAGTTCACCATGCCCGACGGGCAGAGCTGGACCTACGTCAACGAGCCGACCCTGGTCGCGACTGGCGTGGACATCGTTTCCACCCGCGCCCTGACCGGCGCGCTGCCGCTGCTGGCCGCGCAGAAGGATGCATCCCTGGGCGCGCGGCTGCCGTACTACACCCACATGAGCGGCACCTCGATGGCGACCCCGCACGTGGCCGGCATCGTCGCGCTGTTGTTCGAGGCCAAGCCTTCGCTCAAGCCGCTGGAGGTCAAGCAGATCCTCATCCAGACCGCCAACCCGATGGCGGGCCGGCAGCGTTTCGAAGTCGGCAGCGGCCATGTCGACGCCTACGAGGCGGTGGGCGTGGCCAACGCGTACTGAGCAAGTTCCGGGCGGAAACGCGAACCCTTCCGCCCGCACCACGTCCGCGGCGTCGCGTCCCCGACGCCGCGGACGGTTTCTCTCCGTAGTGGATGCATCGATTGTCATGACGGATACCCGGTTAAGTGCGGGTATCCGTTTTTTTTCGGGTCGGGGGGAACTGCGGTGCGATCGGGCGCGGCTGCCCGGCTCGCGCGGCCTGGGCGAGCGCTGCGGCGATTACGACGCTATGGGATGGGGGCCGAGCGCCGCCGAGTAGGTTCGGGCGGCCGAAGTTCAGCTGCCGGGTTCGCGGGCCGGTGCCGATCCGTTGGCACCCGCGAGTGCCGGCGGCAGCCGGCGGTCCTCGGCGACGCGGAACGGCGCGGCGACCGGAACAGGCAAAAGAATCGGAGCGGCTTGTGCCGACGTGGCTTCCGTCGTGGCGGCATCGCCCAGGACGGCATCGTGCGCCACGGCTACGGTGCGCGCGGTCGCAGGCATCTGGGGAAAAGAAGGAACCGCCGCTCGGGCCAACAGCGCCAGCGCCGAGACGGCGGTCAGTACGAGGAGATAGCGGGACAGCGCGCGGAACGAGTCCTGAACCCAAGTCGCGGCCTTCACGCACGCACCCCGCGCAATCCACGCAGGGCAGACCGAGCGGCCATCCGGGCCGTCGGCGCAAAATCCGTTTTGCCGTGCATCCACTTCCCCAACCTCTGTAATCGGTAGCCCCGGCTCCGCTGGTTCGCTTGCTCAAGGCGACGGTCTTTTTCCTTTGCTGAGCGGCGTCCGTGTCATTCGCAGACCGTGCTGCCGGGGCCTGCACAGATTGGCGTCAGGCCGGGATCAAAGCAGTAGGCCGAAGGCGCGACCGCGTGTAGGAATTTTCTGACCCCTGTCACGCGGACGGGGTGACGGGGCGGGGCAGAGGTTGTAGGGCGTGGCTCTGGCCGTGGCCCGGTCGTTGGGCGGTGCGAGCGCCTGGGCTGGGTCCGGCAACGGTCGCGGCCGAGCATCGGGGCGAGACCGGAGGTTCCGGTCGCGCCCCGGCCTGCCGGTGGTCAGGGCTTCGCCGGCTCCGGCATGGTCCCGGCCGAGCGCATGTCCTTCTGCGCCTGTTTGATCGCCTTGACGTCCAGCGGCAGGATCCGGCCGATGAAGCAAGGGATCTGAATCGTCTGCTGGCCGAGCACGGTGACTTTGTCGAAGCGCTGATGCACGCGTCCCATCTGATTGCTCACCGAAATCGCCTGAGCGAAGTCCAGGTCCGGGCAGCGCCCCTGCAGTTCGAGCAGATAGGCCTGATTGGGTTTGGTCCACAGCGCCAGCGCGCTGTCGCCGAGCGGCGTCCAACCGTCGATGCGGCCGAAGTACTGGAAACTGTCGACCGGCGCACCGGCGTGTTGTCGGTACAGCGCCAAGCGCTGCGCGTCGTCCATCTTCGCCCCGCCGGTAGCGCAAGCGCTCAACGCGAGCGTGGCCGCGAGCAACGCGGGAATCGCCAGACAATAGCGTTTCATCTCGGTGTCCTTCGGCGGTCGGGAGCCGCCGCGATGGGTGTTGTCGAGCATGATGCGCGCCGCCGGCGAGCCCGCCGCGGCGGGCGTGCGCGTCGTTCAGCGCTCGGGAGGCTTGCCATCCCCGCCGCGCCTCCGTATCATGCCGCCTCTCTCACGGGTTGCCCGTGAAATGGCCGGGTAGCTCAGTTGGTAGAGCAGGGGATTGAAAATCCCCGTGTCGGGGGTTCGATTCCCTCCCCGGCCACCACAACACAGTCCATGATGGTTCGTTAAACATCGTGGAGTAAGCAAAAAGCCTCCATTCCGGGGGCTTTTTTGTTGTCTGGGGTTCGCCAGAGTTCATCAACGACCGCTTGCGACCGGGGGCACCTGGGGGCAGGATTGGGGGCATACAGGGGCATTTGAGCCCCTCCCCAAGTCGGTGCCCCCATGGCGGCAAACACCGGAAAACTCACTGCTCTAACTATCAGAAACGCAAAGCCAGCGAACAAGCCGGTGCGTCTATTCGATGGTGCTGGCCTCTACCTAGAGCTGATGCCCAATGGTTCGCGTTACTGGCGATTGAAGTACCGCTTCGGGGGCAAAGAGAAGCGGTTGGCTTTGGGAGTCTTCCCAGAGGTATCACTCGCTGTCGCACGAGAGAAGCGCGACGCGGCGCGGACCGCGATCCGTAATGGCATCGATCCTTCAGCGCAGCGCAAAGTCGACCGCCGCCAAGCGCGGCTGGCAAGTGCTTCCAGCTTTGGCGCTATCGCGGACGAATGGCTGTCCAGGCAGACCGCCGTTCTTGCGCCAGTCACCCACCGAACCGCCTCATGGCTACTCGCTCAGGCGACCGCGGAGTTGGGGGAAAGACCGATTGCAGAGATCAGCCCGCCGGAGGTTCTGATGCTTCTCCGGGGAATCGAGACTAGGGGGCGCAAAGAGACGACTCGCCGGGTCAACCAGAAGATCAGCCAGGTCTTCCGGTATGCGATCGCTACCGGCCGCGCCGAAAGAGATCCGACCGTAGACCTTCGTGGGGCGCTGACTCCTCCGAAGCCGAAGCCGCGAGCGGCACTAACCAACCCTAAGGACGTGGCGGGGCTGCTCAGGTCGATTTACGGCTATGAGGGCCAATTGACTACGGTGGCCGCCCTTAAGCTGAGTCCTCTGCTGTTCGCTCGGCCGGGCAATCTACGGGCTATGGAGTGGGCGGAATTGGATCTGGATCAGGCTGAGTGGCGAATCCCCGCGGGCAAGATGAAGATGCGGGAGGAGCACGTGGTTCCTTTGGCTCCCCAGGCTGTAGATATCCTCCGGGAGATGCACGCGTTGACCAGTCGGCACCGCTACGTGTTCCCTAGCGTTCGAAGCGCTACGCGGCCGATGAGCGAGAACACCATCAACGCAGCTCTGCGGCGCCTGGGTTACGACAAAGAGACGATGACCGGACACGGCTTCCGGGCGATGGCCAGCACCCGGCTCAACGAGATGGGCTGGGCACCGGACGTGATAGAGCGCCAACTGGCGCACGCCGAACGCAACAAGGTCCGGGCCGTCTACAACCGGGCCCAGTACATGGCCGAGCGGAAGAAGATGATGGCTGCGTGGGCCGACTATCTGGACGAACTTCGTAATAGCTCTGGGAAGGTCGTGGCGTTCAAGGGACGCAAAAGGGGGTAGTTGTGGCCACCGAGTCTGAGCGGGCTATTGCTGGCGGCATAGGGCTGTGTGCCGGGCTGTTGGTTGGCATCGTGGGAATTCTGCTTGCCCCTCACTGGGGGAAAGAAAAATGGCGAGGGTTCGTCTGGCCCGATGCAAAAGATCCCATGATTAGCTTCACGGTGGGCGAGTACGAAAATGAATCCGAATGTGCAGCGGCAAACGAGCGCGCCATTCAAGCAACTAAGTTATCCGGTATCGCCGATAGCGTTTGCAAGAGGAATTGCAAACCGCTGGCGTTCAGCGCTTCACGACAAGTTTGCGAAGGAGATTTAACGCAGTAGGGAACGGATGCCCACAGAAGCGGCGGGGCGGGGGTTGCAGCCCCCAACCCCGCCTTCCACAACCGTTCTTAGGAGGAACGATCATGGCAACTGCCAATGCTAACAGCGGCAGCTCTGGTGTTTTGGGCGCACCCGATCAACGCGTTAATGCTTCGTTACGCGAGCAAGCCGCAGATAGACGGATCAAACTAACGCTCGTTCTAGGCGACACGTGCGCATCCGCAGTGCTCGATATCGAGCCCGCCGACGTCGCGAGTATCGCTAGCCAGCTTGCCCAAAGTGCTCTGGCATCGTGCAATGCGATGGCGCATGCAGCACTTGGCCCCAATGGATCGGATTTCTACGATGCCATGTTCACTGGCCTGGACTTGCAGCTTTCAGTGCTCGCTGGCTTATGCCGCACGTTGGACTGTGCGGGTAGTGGGGAGGGCCGCCGCCATGATTAAGGAGAAAACTGGAACCGTCAGCATCCCCAAGAGTCTTGTTGTGAGTCTCAGCACGAGGGAGCGATGCGCCCAGATACTGATCGCGCCAGACACCACTGCGGGAGACTTGCTCTACTTTGCCTCTGATCTTGCGAGGGCCAGCACTTCGATTCTCCAAGCCTATTCGCTCCTGGATAAGAACGAAGTAGAAGATTGGGGCGTTCAACTCACAGACGGCATCATCGACGCTGTGATGCTGCATACAAGCCTGCTAGAGGGCATTGTAGAGGCGTGTGGGGATGCTGTGGGTGGCAAGCGACTGGAGGATGCATATGGCTAAAAATAGACACATGAAACACATCGAAATTCCGTACCCAGCGGAGAGTGAGTTTCCGCAGTCTGTCGCGGAAATTCTTTCGTTTGATCCGAGTACTCTCTCAGGAAAAACAGAAGAGGATGAGCGTAGGATCATGGATGCAATAAGTGCCGCAAATGCGGCCCTCCACCAGCATGCTGAAATGGTGCGAGAGAGCATATTGGCCGACAATGGAAGGTGGAGCGAGCTCCTAGAGATTGCCGCGCGAGCTGGCGCGGGCGATATCGTCACAGATTATCTGAACTTACTTGATTTCGTGGATCATCTTCGTAATGGCTTCATAGGTTCGCTACGAATGCTTATGGCTAGTTCAATTGCGATGTATCAATTGGAAGAGGCTACCACCATGCGGAGGATGGAGAGCTCTGAGCAAAAGGCGAGAGCTGCTAAGTCAAAGAAGTCATCGCAAGCGATGCTTAAAATTCGAGAGGAGTTCTTTAGGTGGGAAGCGGGCGATGCCGAGTACAGAGGGATGTCCTCGGAGCGCTTCATCGTGGAAATGTTAACTCGATTCTCTGATGTGAAAAGTGGTGGATCCATCAGGAACAAGAGGGGTGAGTGGCGGCGCCAGTTCGCTGCGCGTAATGCCCAGAAAGAGAAAAAGTGACGGCATCTAGAAGCATTATGCTCTGCACAATGTCACTGTGCAGAGCTGGATGTAATTCTGCACAGCAGAGTGAATTGTGGTGAGAAGATTTGTATGAAATGGCTTTGCCCCAGATTCCCTGGGGAGGAGCCAGTACTTTGGAACACCAGTGCGGAACAGGGGACTTCCGGCCCTTCATCCCGGAATGTGCGCGGCGCGGGATATCAAAATCCGTCGCCTATGAGCTTCGCAACGCAGGTTTGCTGGAAACGTTCGTGATTGGGCGTTCCCGGTACGTGATGTTGGAGAGCTTGGACTCATTGCCTCAGCGTATCAGCGCTCAGGAGGCTTCTAAATGAGTGCCGCCGAGACCTTCAACTACAAGCCCACCTTCAGTGCCCTGGTGCCTACCTGCAAGGCGCATGGCATCGGAAAGACGCTGGCCTATCAGCTTGCCAGCGAGGGTGCTCTAGATACGTTCCTGTTGCATGGCAAGCGAATGGTGTACCTCGCGAGCCTTGAAAGCCTCCCGCGTCGTCTGGCCACGAACGACGGCAAAGGCGGTGCGGAATGATCGGTGGTTTAGGTGCTGTGTCTATCCACGGCCTTGTCTTCAATGTTCAGCTTGGCCGGCTGGTGGATCCCGTCTTGGGAGTTGTCTATGGAGCCTTGGGCGAGCCCTTCAAAGCAAGCGCCGATGGCTACGTTCGCGTCAAGCGTCGTAAAGACAGGAATGGTTGCTTGTATGCTCATCGAATCATCTGGGAGACCGTTTACGGTCCAATCCCCGCTGGCCACTACATCGATCACAAAAATGGCCGGAAGGGCGACAACCGCATTCGAAATCTTGAGCCAGTTGTCCCCACTGAGAACAGCCGCCGAGCGATTCGGAAAGGATTAGTCCGAACTGGCGAGCAGCAAGTTGGGGCGAAGCTAACTGCTGTGCAAGTTTGCGAGATTCGTCGTACCGAATCGACGATCAGTGGGGCCGAATGGGCTCGCGAGCTCGGCTTAGATCGCACAACCGTTAATTCGGCCCGTCGGCGTCAGACATGGCGCCACATCGTATGCCACCGCGACGGTACGGCGTCTGTTCGGCACACTGGGCGAGTGGCGGTAAATCGCCGGCCGCGGCGAAGGAAGTCCAAGCCGGGGAGGACGGGCTGATGAGTCCCGACCGCCTTACTGACAATGAAGCAATCGCGGCCGAGTGTCGCGATTGCACCTATGACCCTGCTGCGGACGGCACTTGGCGCGAGCAAGTCTCGATCTGCGGCTGTGTGGGTTGCCCGCTGTGGCCTTACCGACCGATCACTAGTTCGGCACCGGCTTGGATCAAGGGCAGGGTGCCCTCCGAGTTTCCAAACGGATTTCGGCGCCTTAGGCATGAAGACGCCATTAGAGGCCTTAGGGCCATCGACGCTGACGCCGTAGATGGGGCTGTACAGCCCGAAACAGAGCGCATGGGAGCAGTGGCTGCCCAGGGGGCGACTTAGCGATGAGCACGCAAAGAAAGCGGTTTCTCGGACGGGTGGGCTCGGCGGTGTGTGCCGGTCCATCCGTCGTGAGCTAATTCGCTGGGGAGCGAGCAGATGTCAAAGATTGAACGGAGGCGTGGTCGCCAGAAGGGCCGCAAATCTGAGGGCAGCTTTCTAGCGATTCCGCATGTGGTTCTGAGGTCGGCTGAGTTTGGTCGGCTAAACGGCTGGTGCGTGAAGCTGTTGGTCGAGATGGCAAGCGCTCACAGGGGAAACAACAACGGCGACTTGTCTGCCGCTTACTCCGTACTCAAGGGCCGCGGTTGGAACAGCAGCGGTACGCTCGCGCAGTCGTTGCGCGATCTGGTTGATCGTGGGTGGCTGGTCGTTACACGCCACGGCGGCAGGCACAAATGCGCCCTGTACGCGATCACCTGGTGGGCTATCGCCGAGTGCCCAGGCAAAGGGCTTGAGGTTGGTCCTGAGACCGCTCCGCGCAACAGCTGGAGAAAAACAGAATCGGTGCTCGCTATGCGATGCAATGTGCTCGCTATGCGATGCAATGAGCCGGGAAAGGAGGCCGCTTGAGCCCCCAATTGCTCGCTATGCGATGCAGTCAGCTCATTTTTGGGCCTGTCTGTACTCGCTATTCGAACACCTTCTTAGATTTACCAAGGGGGTGTGTATGTAGGGTCGTCAAAGAGCGTAGAGAAAAGCTCCATCAAAAGCCTCAGTCGGGTGGTTGGCATGGGTGCTGAGGTGCTTGTCCCCGCGCCTGGCTTTTCGGCAGAGCAGCAGGCATTGGTCGATCGGGCAACGCTACGTCTCGCTGGCTCCGCCGGTTATGGATCCAGTTGGCATTCGAAAGCGACGGCTGGACTGCGGGGTGTGGATGTCGACAAGTCAGGCGTCCGAACGTCGTTGGCGGTGGCCGACCGGACAAAGCGATACATCACAGAGGGGGGCAAAGTGGACGGCGTTAAGAGCCTGCGAGTCCATCAGACCATTGGAGCATTGGCCGCTGAACCGTACTACATGCCAGATATGGACGTGTTCTCAGCTACCGGCCGAACTTGGGCGCCCGATTTAGTGGGGCCGTTAGGCCCATTGCTTCATGCCTTTGCACTGGAGTCCTGGGAGGACTGGCTTCGTGTCGAGCCCTTTCTTGCCCGCGAGAGACCGTGGCAGTTCGGCGTCATCGCGGGTCGGGATGCTATGGCCCGGATCATGTATCGCAAGGCAGCGACCAGCATAGAGCAGCGGTCCCGGGAGTTGGGGGTGCGAACTGCTGACTATCGGCAAGAGACGCGCGCTTACGAGGTTATTCTGCGCGATTGGCTTTTGACCGCATGTGCAGCGTTCCTGAGCGCGTGTGACGTGGCCGGGCTACATAGCTACGGTGGTGATCCGAGTAGCTTTACGGTGTCACGTTGGTGGAACAAGCATCATGCGCGTGCGCTTGGCTGGCCGACTACGCCCTGCCATCGGTTCGCCGATGTGCCGCCACCCGCTAGCTATCGAGGGCTTGTTCCGAACGACTGGGCTTGTTTTGGCCGTGGGTCTGCCCGGTGGACGGACGACCTTAAGCCGCTCGCTCGACAAGCCCCTTCGAAGCCCCTTCGGCATGCGAACGCTTAGCGAATTCGCGATGTCCGGTGCAGATGCGGACAGGATGCGGATGCCACGGAGCTGACGCTTCGATAGTTACCTGGGTGCTTGGTCGCCCCATAACGTTACCAGTAACGTCACTGCTAACAGCGGTTAACAACGCGCCCGCATCGAGGCTGCAAAAGTAGCAATAAGTAGCAAAAGATTGGCGGCCGGCAGCTGCAAGAGCTGGTTCTACAGTAGATGGGTTTGGAAATTTAGCCGCCCGCATCGCGCGCGCGAGGGTTCTGAAACCGTTTCGAAAGGGTTAGCCGTGACGCGTGCCCGCACTTGTGCCGCGAGCCTCGATTGCTGCCCACATGCCGTGGCAATGCCGCCGGCATAGCAAGATGGCATTGGATCAATGAGATGCGATGGCCTTTGTAGTGGTCATCGGCATGGGTACTGCTTGGTACTTACACAATCGGTCGAACTTCCGGGACGGATTTACACCCGGAGGTTCCCTTAGAGATTAGGCGAGACTCGCTCCCCAGCCATCTAGCCTCCCGTTACCCCTCCGGGCAAAGAGGGGTATCAAATCCATGCCGCTCACACTCGGCGGCTTTCATAGGAATAAGTTATGTTCTCTCCTTACACGCTTGGAGCTGCGAGCGCTCCTGGCCTTCTGCAGTTGCCATAGGACCAGAGTTAGGCCGACTGGGTTTCGCGCCTGTACGACAGCATTGCGCCTTAGTACGGCCTGCTGGGCGATGTATCGAGCTTGGGGCAAGGTGGCGCGCAGATCGGCCTTTTGTCACCTGCGGTCGAGCCGACACCTAAGCAAAAGCGCCAGGCCTTGGGTCAGGCCATGGCGCGTGCCGCGGCGGCTTCATGGGAGCCGAGCGGGCCGGGTAGTTTTCCTCGGTAGATCTCCGCGAGCATCAATGCAGGTCTGGACAGCCTCAACGATTAGGCACGCCAGCGGCAGGGTGACCAACTCGCAAAGGTGCGCTACGCCCAGTCGATAGGGCCGACGGCTGAAATGCGTAACTGGGCGACCATGACGGACGGCTTGTCTAGCAGCGATAAGGCTAGGGCGAACCGTATTCGTCTCGGCTTGGAGGGGCGGGCTTCTGGTGCTGGTATCGGATTTGGCGAATTCGTCGGCGGAGACGGTATCAAGCGTCCGACTCGCGAGAACCCTCGAACCGGCGTGCTTGAGGTGCTGTACAACAACCAATGGATGCCCGCGGATGGCATGCAGGGTGCTTTGGGCAGCGCTCAGGGTATGCAGTCTGGGCAGGTAGAGGATCCGCTTGTCCAGGAGATTCTTGCCAAAGCTAACGATATGTCGCGTAGCGGCGTCGCCCCCGATCAGATCGAACAGTGGATCAGTGGTCAGCTCCAGGCGCGCGGGACGGTGACACCGTGGCAATGGCAAACCGGCGCAACCGGCACTGTGCAGGGAGGTAGTGGCGCTGTAGGCGATATGGGCGGTCTGCTTGGCGATGCAGTTGCCCAAGCTGCCCCATCCGTTATGCCTGTGGCGGCGCCACCCTCGGCACTCGCGGGGCCGACTGCTGCCCAAGAGGCATACGGGAAGACGATGGCTGAGGAGCGGGCGCGCTTGGCCGCCTATGACGATATGACGTAGAAGGTCGCCAATCGCACCACTGCGACCACGTTGGCGGAAGCTCAGGCCAGGACTCAGGCGGAGGCTTAGGGCTCGCTTGGCCAAACTTAGGCGGCGACGGCACGTATTCGCGGCACGATCGACAAAGCGCTGAATCATCCCGGGCTGGCCACGGTTACGGGCCTGTCTGGTCGACTCGATCCTCGCAATAGCCTGCCAGGTACAGATGCGGCTGATGCGCGCGCACTAATTCAGCAACTGCAAGGCGGTGCTTTCCTTCAGGCGTTCGAATCGCTCAAGGGTGGTGGTCAGATCACTGAGACGGAAGGGCAGAAGGCTACGCAGGCGATCGCTCGTTTGCAGACGAATCAGAGCGACGAAGGATTCCGCCAAGCACTGATGGATCTTCGGAAGATCGTTGACGATTCGGACCGTAGGGCGGTCCAAAAGGCGCAAGGAGGGGGTGGCGGAGCACGCAAGGCGTCTGCCCCTGCTGGTACGGAGAGCCTTCCCCGGGCTCGCAATCCTCAAACGGGAGAGGTCCGAGTGCTCCGTAACGGCATGTGGGTGAAAGAATGAGTAGGATTCCGCCGCCCCCTCCGGGCTTCGAACTTGATGGAGACTCCGGTCCTGCTGCCGCGGTTGTTCCGCCGCTGCCTCCAGGCTTCGAGCTAATGACTGAGGGCGCACCCTTTGGTGATGTTCAAGTCAAAGCGTCCTCTACTGCACCACTGGGCCGCATGTCCGCACCGCCGCGTACTGTGGGGCAACGGATCGCGCGCGAAGTCGGCGGGCTTGGCCTTCGCAATGTTGTTGAGGGCGCCGCCGATCTGGCGGGCGTCCTCTATGACCCGATCACCGACGGAGTGAACTGGCTCGGCGAGAGGGAAGCCGCTACCGGGCAGCCTGATCGTTGGTTTCCGCGTCAGTATCGAGCGCGCGAAATCTCCGGTATGGCCCTTGATGCCCTGGGCGTACCGAAGCCGGAAACGGCCAGCGAGCGAGTCTATGGTGATATCGGACGATCGCTCACTTAGACGGCTCTCACCATGGGAGCCGGCGCCTTAGCCCAGGGCGGCCGTGGTGCGGTAGGGGCGGCGCAGTCGCCAACACTTACCCAGGAGGTCGGTCAATTCTTCGCCGCGAATCCTGTGCTCCAGACAGTGAGTGCTACCGCGGGCTCTGGCGCGGCTGGTGCCGTGCGCGAATCTGGGCTTGGCCCTGCCTGGCAGTTGGCTGCTGGCCTGGGGGCAGGTATGTCCCCAGCCTTGCTGACCAGTGGTGCTCCCTGGCTTACGAGAGCACTGTTTCGAGGTGGCGAAAAGGGTAGGCAGAACGTTCTCAAGAACATCAACGCGTTTGAGGCTGCTGGCACGACTCCGACGCTCGGGTAGGCGACAGGACGCCCGGATATTCGCCTCGCAGAGACCGCGCTTTCACGTCTCCCTGGTGGTGCTAGCGTGCTTTCCCGAAAGGCAGCTGCGCAAAACGATGATATTGCCGCAGGGGTTTCGAAACTTGCGGATAGGCTGGGCCCCAAGAGTGACCCTGTGCTGGCTGGCCGTGCGATCACCCGGGGTGTGCGCGGATCGGGCGGCTTTATGGAGAAGACAAAAGCCACTTCAGACCGGCTCTACGATTAGCTCGACAAGGTGATTGCGCCGGATGCTCGTGTACCGGTGAGCAATGCCGAAAGAGTGCTTGCGTCGATGAATGAGCCGATTCCTGGTGCGCCACAGACCTCGCGAGGGTTCCAAAACAAACGAGTGATGTCTATCGAGGACGGGTTGAGGCAGGACGCGTGGGGAGCCGATGCGGTAGCGACTCGCCCGGGAATGGTTGAAGAGGTGGAAAGATTCAAGGACTCGTTGATAAGCCAGGGGCGAGAGGCCACTGCCAGCGCTGCAAAGCAGAACACCCTGCGATCAGCGTTAGGTCAGTAGACCAAAGAGCTGCCGGCAGCTCCAGAAATCGAGGCCGAGATTGGAAGGTTCCTGCAATCGAAGGTCGATGGAAAGCTGCCTTTCGAGGCGGTGACCAAGCTCCGATCTAAGGTTGGCCGCGAGATCGAGTCAGGCTTGCTGATGCAAGACGTTCCGCGGAGTCAATGGAAGGCACTGTATGGCGCCCTTAGTGAGGATGTGCGGGCTGCAGCTGACGCGGCGGGACCAGCGGCCAAGCAGGCGTTTAGTCGGGCCAATGCGTACTACCGCGCGCGGGTCGACCGCATTGAAGCGATCGAGCACGTAATTGAGAAAGCCGGTGGGCCAGAGAAGGTTTACCGAGCCGCGGTATCGGGCACCGAAGATGGAGGAACGACCCTTAGGGCTGTCATGCAGTCTCTTCCTGAGGATGGTCGAAAGGTTCTCGCCTCGGCGGTGCTGCGCAAGATGGGGCGGGCGGTCAATAGCCAACAGAACGACGTCGGCGACGCCTTCAGTGTGTAGACGTTCCTGACGAACTGGAGCAAGCAATCTCCAGCGGCGAAGGCTCAGTTGTTCAATCGCTTCGGTGGCTCGTTCCGTATGGATATGGATCGGATTGCACGCGTAGCGGCCAACCTGAGATCTGGCTCTGCGATCTATGCGAACGGACCGGGTACGGCGCGAGCTATTGCCTAGGTGGGAGGATGGGGCGCTTCGGCTGTCACCGCGACGCACTCGTTGTTCACCGGCAACGTTGGCCTTCTCGGTACGGTTATAGCATCCATGGTCGGCTTCAATGGCGCTGCTCGACTTATGGCTAGTCCGACCTTTGTCCGATGGCTAGCCAAGTCCACGGCTGCTCCAAGGGGAAGTGTGCCAGCGCAGTTGGCGACGCTTCGCTAGATCGGTGAGAAGGAGCGGGATGACGATATGGTGGGCCTTGCCGATCAGCTTGCAACGCAGGAGCTAGGCCATTGAGCCAGGGACAACGTAAACAAGACTGGGTGGCGATGGCCGCCCGGATTTCAATCATTGCATTGCGAGGCAAACACGAATGAGCAGCGGCGGCGGAAAAAACACGACGACGGTCTAGAGCAGCGGTCCTCCGCCCTGGGCTGTGGATTACTTTAGGAACACGTTTGACCGGGCGAATCAGCTTTCCCAGTAGCCCTACACCCAATATGGCGGCCCTCGGATTGCCGACTTCAGCCAGGACCAACTCGCAGGCTTCGACCAGATCCGCGGTCAGGCCAGTCAAAGCAATCAACTCACCAATGCGGGTGACTGGTACGCGCGTGGCACGCTGGGCGGCTACAACGACTTCACGCCGCAACAGAACCAGTATCAGGGTGCTCAGAACCAATACGGTGGTTAGAATCCCTATCTTGGTCAGATGGTGGCGGACGCGTAGGGCGACGTGACTCGACAGTATCAACAGAGCGTCGTGCCGAACATGCTGAGCCAGTTCAACGCAAATGGCGCTTTCGGCGGAACGGCGATGCAACAAGCCATGTCCCAGTCCAACCAAGACCTAGCCGGGCAGCTGGGCCGCGTCTCCAGCAACCTGCGCAACGCCGACTACGATCGCCAGTCCCAGCTCGCCGAGTCCGGCTTGAACCGCAATTCGCAGCTTGCTGATTCGTACCTCGATCGACAACAGGCGGCGTGGGCTCAGGGACAGGCCAATCGCCAGGTTGCCGCCGGCATGATTCCCGGCCTCAATGACTCGCGCTATGACGCCGGTCGTGCGCTAGGAAACATCGGCGCCATGTAGCAGGGCCTACTACAGAACGCGCTGGATACAGGCTATGGCGACTACCTGGACGCCCGCGATTGGGACGCGAACCGGCAAGGCCTGCTGACGGATGCATTGAGGTCACTGAGCGGTGGCGGTGAGTCCAAGAGCTCGACTGGCGCCAATCCGAACTATCGGAGCGCAGGTTAGAACGCTGCATCGATGGCTCAGTCTCTTGCAGCCATGTGGCTGATGGGAGGGAAGTGAGATGCCCAAATCACTCCAGCAGAGCATGTTTCCGGGAGCGTCGCATGATTCGTAAGTTGGTTCGTAGCAGCATCGTGCGTGCGCTGAAATGGGCATATGACGATCGGGCCCTTCGTTGTAAGGCTAAGGGCCACGAGCATGGTCGAGCGGATGACCTAGTAGGTCTGTGCCCCGCTGCCTAGGCGGTATTTGAGCTATGGAGAGATACGTCGCCGCCATGGTTTGTGCAGGACTATGCAGGGATCGTCGAGGCGCACAACGCCTTTGCGCTCGCACACAATGACTTGGCGCGAAACTTTGAACAGCTTGCCGTTCGGCATCGAGAACTGGTCGAGTCGCACGATCGAGTCATGCATCTGGCCGTTACGCTCTCAGACCAGCTGATAGAGCAGCGAAAGGTTCGGGAAGCCGACGTTGCGGATACGGCCTCGTTTCTTGCTGCCGCGGAGTAGAGGGTCGCCTTCTTGGAGCAAAGGGTGGGCGCGCTAGAGGGCGGGGAGGGGCTGGCGCCCCCTCTCGCTAGGCTCCACTGATGAATATGGCTTTCCAACGTTCACACATCACAGAGGTCTGAAAAATGGCAGGAAGATTCGCAAACTTCGTGGGGAACCGGATTGATAGCTTGTTCCCTGGCGAGAACTACTCAAACGGGCAATACAACATCTCGGGGCGGTAGTTCGCTCTCGGTACGCTCGCGACGCTTGGTGGGTTCTTCGGTGGCCCCGGCGTTGGCGCGGCGTTGCGCTTCGCCGGCAATAAGTACGAAAACCACTTGGCGAACCAGTAGGCGCAGCAGATCCAGCGCCTCTACTTTGACCCGCGGAGCCAGGTTCAGGCCCAGAACGTCCCAATGCAGAACTGGTTCGCACAGAGCCAGCCTCAGGCACCGCAACAGCAGCAGCAACAGGCCCCAGCGGCCACCTACACCCCGATGCCCAACGCGGGTGGACTGGGTGGGTTTGGTGGTGGCGGCGGTGGCTTTGGCGGATTCAGCAGCGGTGGCGGCTTCGGCGGCGGCGGTGGGTACGGCTCAGGCGGCGGCTTCACTGGCGGCGGCTTGAGTGGCGGCTACGGCAGCATAGGCGGCTATGGCGGAATCTTTGGGGGCAGTAACGGTGGTGGTGGTGACGGCAGCAGCAACCGATTAATCGAGCGCCTCCAATCAATGGCTTTCTAAGGGAGAGATATGTTGGGTATTCCGACTTGGTTGCAGAACAAAGAGGTTGTGTTGACGAAGACTCCGAACGGTGGCTTTGCCATCTCGGAAAATAGGGGCGAGTCAGTGAAAAATTGCCTGGTGTTTGAGTCCGCGGCCGCGTTGAAGTACTACTTGGATGGGAATTGGTTCCAGAATCCGTAATAACAACTAGGCTAAATGGCGTGCCTTCAGGCAAATCTTCCATGTTCCAGGTTGCACCAAGCGCGGCTTCTTCGGCGAGTCAAGCTACTTAGAAGAGGCATGACCATTCTGCGAAAACAAAATGAGTTTTAAGATGGGGCGAGGGCGCGGACGATCAGCCGATCCTCCCTGTGGGGAGGTCGGCGTTACTAATTAGGCACACGGCTTGGCTTCAGCTGTCTTGTGCCGAAAACATTGAAAACTCCTTGTCGTCGCCACTAACAGCGATGCGTGTCAAGTTTACGATCCGCTTGAAGGTGTTGACTCCCTGGAAGCAAACACGATCACCACGGCGAGCCTTCCATGGTGCGCTAAATCCAATTTCTAGCATTGGGGTGCCGCTTAGGCTAGAGCCGTAGTAGTCAACCGATACTTGACTGCCAGCTTCTTGAATACGTATGCGGACGCCCCAGGCGATCGGAATTTCGCTTTCCAGATGCGCCACATTGTGCCCCGGATAGTTCCCAATGCGGTCGAACGTGTCGAGCGTAACGAATAGCCGTCCAAAGTTCGCGTTTAAGGCTTGGAGTTTGAACGTGGCCTCGGTCACCGGAAGTGCTGTTCGACAAACAGTCTCGAAAGGCCCTGGGAATCGTTGGGGGCCGGTCGTAGTCCATGTCGAAAGATAAGTTCTTGGAAACTGTTCATCAGGACTCCAGGTGTCTTCACGAATGTGATGCTCTATGACGACGTCTTCGCTCTTCATCATCGCCTAAACCTCGAAGTCAAAAGAGCCTTTCTTCATCGGCCAAACCTGATGAGTGGGGCTGAGTTCAACAAATGCCACGACTAAGTACGTGCCGCGATACCTGCCCGGCGGAAGCTTTACATTTAGATAGCCGCCACCTCGGATCTTTTGCGCGTCATGATGCGCAAAAGAGTCCGCCGCTAAGAACGCATTCTGATGGGTCCTCACTGCGATCCGAGATTGGAAGCCAAGTAGCTTCTTGGCTGGTGCCCTTGCAGTAAGCACAAAGTCCAGCTCAATCCGTCCGTTCAAATAGATCGGATTTTTGATGTTCCATTCAACGGTGTCGTCGTTGGATGCGTGGTCTTGGTGTTGATCTTCACTGCTGTGGAGAAAATTGATTGCCTGTTGAAATATCGTGCCAGTCATCACGTGTGCTCCTCGGCTTGGTTTTCGTCGACGGTCTCTAATAGAGTCGGCCGGCCGGGATGAGGCCATACTCGACCCATCTGAACGCAGATAATGGGATGGCCATTGGCAGCAACTTCAGAAGGTGTTGGAGTTGGTACGTATTTCGCAGCAGTAACCGGCCAATCAACCATTTGTCGCAAGTGTTGTCCGCGAAGGGTGGGGTGTGGCTAGACTTGGCATCGATTCGTAATGGGGGGCGAGGGCTATGCGGCTCGGTGGATGGTGGCGACTTTGGATTACTCTCTCGGCTCTATGGGGTGCCTTTATTACAGTAGTTGCGTATGTCAATCGCCCCTCATCCGAGCGTGTAAACCGTGAAGTTGGCCTGAGTTGTGGGATCGAAACGCCGATGACGGAGCAGTACGCGCGCGATGCACTTCGGATGCGTATGCTTTTAGATCAGTTGGTGATCGCTGACGCAGCGAAGAACGAAGTCAGCGCGAGAAGACTGGCGGCAGAAATTGCGAGTCTGCGTGAGCTCTGGGCGGAGAACACCGGAGTGCGGATCAAGTACTCACGTTTTAAGGTTATTGATCCAGGCGGTGGTGAGCACTCAGCTATAGCGCCACTTCCCGCCACAAATGCTGAAGTTATGGCGCAAATAGACGTCGACAAGCGCGATGCCAACAACTGGGCCAGCTTCTCACGCTATTGCATTGAGGAACTACGGATACACGCGAATGGTGAGCTCCTTCGTAGTCGAACGAAAGAGTGGATTCGTTCATCGGTTCTGGGAGGGTTTTTGCCGCCTCTAATTTTCTTGGTGTTTGGCGCTCTTGTGAGCTGGATATGGAGAGGCTTTCGCCCCAATAAGCCTGCCTAGCTAGGCAAGACGCCATCCGGAGGTGGGTGTTTTCGAGATATGACTACTCGTAAAGAAGGTTCTTCTGGAGAGATTTGATGCGCCTCAATGGATGGCAGAGGCTCTGGATACTAGGGTCGTTGGTTTGGGTGTTTGTGTCTGGGGGTGTTGGCGTGATGTCTATGCCAACAGGAGAAGTCGCCAGTCCTCATCCGGCCTACCTATACAGACTCGAACCGGAGTCACGTACGCTGTTGGTTCAAGATGCGGGATCAGGTGAGGGGGTAGAGGTCGACATGCCTAATGGTGAGGTTTTACGCTTTGATCCGCGAAGTCTATTGATCGATCGGGAACGAGTTGCGCGTGAATATCATCGTATAGCGGTCGATGCCCAGAAGGATCTACGCAAGGCACATCTGAAGCTGTTCATTCTGATAGGGCTAGGTCCATGCGTTGCTCTAGGCTTGCTCGGTCTCGGTGTCGCATGGGTGCGCCGAGGGTTCAAAAGCGACACTTGACTCGTGGAGTCCTCAGGCGCAGTTCGTGGCCCAAAAGTATGAGGCTGACCGGTACCCGCGCCGTCCACTGCGATTAGGTGCTGACTTGGCCGGGTCAAGGCCCTGGAGCAGAGCATGACTGACTGGCTAGCTCTCTTAGAGGATCGCCCCTGGGACAACCCGGCAAACTTCATCGACGGGGTCTACGTCTGCCCCGCTATGGCCGCGGTGATAAGGGCCAGGGCGCGGATGGAAGCTGAGAAGGAAGCGCACGCCGCCGCGGTGGCGGAGCGGGCTAGGGAGGCTGGCGGAGCGGGGGAGTAGCGCCCGCAGAAAAACCCCGGTGGGGCGGGGCGGCTCGCGCAGTAAGGGGGGGCGGGGCGCCGTTCGGTCAGACACCATGACAGTTCACGGCTTGGCCCGTCGGGCGATCTTAGGGTGAGTGACGAGGTTGGGCGACGGTTTCTTTCGACCGCGTCGAAAGCCAAGTCATTGATCCAGTTGACACTTTTTCGGATTGGCCGAAAGGTGAACGAAATGACGTCAACTTGGTCTAAGGAAGCAACAAAACCCTATTTTTGAGCTTTGTTCGTGTTCACTGAAAAGTGTCAATAGCTTTGCTAGTGTTCGCGCCGAAGCAAAACCTCCGGGGGGAGGTCATTTATGAACAAGCCAGTGATGGCGCACGTACAAGTCGGTGATCGTGAAGCTGTGGCCGCCGAGCTGCACGTATTGCTGTGCGAGGCTGCTGATGGCGGCTATTTGGCGCAGGGCATAGAGATCGATTACACCGCGACGGGCGCAACTGAAGAAGAGGCAAAAGACCACTTCGCGAAAGGTTTCACTCGTACAGTGAAGGCCTATCTTGAGCGGAACCGTGCTCTAGAGGGGCTGTTCAAGTCACGCACGCCTGCAGAATACATAGCCGCATACTATGAAGGCACTGTTCGCCCCGAGTTGTGCTGTGTGGTCACACACCGCCGCGTAGAGGTGCCTGCGCATGTACCAGTTCCGCACGTCATCGCTTTCTTGAAGCAACGCGAGCAGACCGCTGCTGCATGAGGTTGAAAAAAGGCGCATGGGATGGCGCCCAGCCACGAACGCACGTTTTGAGCGTGCTTCGTAGGTATGGTGTGATTGTGGAGCTGCCTGAAGATGGCGACGACTATTACACTTTGATTGACAGCGACGGCGATCCGTCAGTAATGCATATCCCCAATCCCGTGCCTAGTGAGATGATCGCTGCGATCTATCGTCGGTTTGGCCACCACGGGTTCGAAATTACAGATCTTAGAGCGCCAAAGAAACATCACTGAAGCCCCGCATTGCGGGGCTTTTTGTTGGGCGATCAGTTGCTGCCTGAGGCAAGTTGCTACCCACGTCGCCGATTCACGGTTGCCGAGCGGCTGCTTCGTGCAGGGAGCTATTGGCCGTTGGGCGGAATCGAGCGGATGAAGCGATAGCGGATGTCGTTGCCAGCCGAATCCGTCATGTACATTTTTATCGAATCGTACTTGTCAGGCGGAGTGCAGTCGAACGTGTAGGTTTCCCCTGCAACAAGCGTGACTTCAAGATCTGCGACGGCCCTTGATCTGCTGGGGAGCTCCCCAATCAAGCACACCGCCCTGATGACATGCACACCAGGTAGCGCGTGCATCTTTTCGCTCCAGAATCCCTCTGCTGCCGTGAACAAGTCCTTCTTGAATACCGGGGGCTTTCCATCCAGCATCAGCAGCTTCATTTGGGTTAGATCCCTTGAGTCATTCAAGGCTTGGATAGTCGCGAATTCTCGTGACTTATTCGGATCTGCGAATGGCGCTTCGAGATTGGTCGTGGCGCAACCGGTGAGCAAACTAGCTAGGACAAACACGTAGATCTTCAAGAAAACACTCCCCCTGTTAAGCGTCTGGAGTTAATTTTACCAATGGGGAGCTTTAGTGGCGAGGGGCGCCAGGGTGCTTTAGCAGTGCATGGATGACTTGCAGGGAATTTCGGGCCCGAGCCGCAGATGCGATCTGCCGCTCCCGATGCCCCTGCAGCCTGCGCTATACCTCCGGTCGTCCACAGGCGCGCTGGCCTATTGCAGCAGTCGCATTAAAATCGTGTACTACTACAAAAGGGGGGGGGCTGCAATGCACACTGGAGAAAGATGGCGAGGGATCTTTACCCTGCTGATGTATGGCCTTGTTGGTGTTAGAGATCTTGAGAGTTTTTTCCCTAGAACACTAGCCAAGGTAAAGAATGGGGAGGGGATCATTTTTTCCCCGGAGGAAATGAGGCACGCGATTGAGATGGCGCTCAGCTCATCGGAAGATCTGACAAAGTTCGAAGATGTTCTTCACTCCGATGAGGAGATACGCCGATACTTCTCGAAGATACTAGAGCGCCTGTCGGATTGATCGTCTGGTTTAGTCTAAGATCGCGATTTTCCCTCAAATTCTTTGTCATCCCCAGTTCCGCCTTGTCGCCTGCCCCTAGATGTTCTGCAAGACCTTTGAGAAGTACTCGCGAAGAACTACGTTGGAATAGGGGAGGCCGCCCACGCGCTCTGCCACTTCAGATAGGTCGATCGAAGAGGCCAGCACCCTCTCGATGGCTAGCTTCACATCTTCGGGTGAGAACTTACCGAAGCCAGTCCGGGCCATATGCAATGTTCTCGGGAGATGCTTCTCCAGATCCCTTACGAAAAGTAGCGAGTACAATATTATTATTGTCGGGCCGTACCAACTTCTTCGTCCGTCGTTCTTCTCAGTATCCATGCGAAATCGATAGTGGGCAGTTTGCCCTATATGGTATCCACCGGCGGTGATGGTTTCCATACACTGGACACGATCGATTCCGGAAACTGCCGGGATCCCAGTAGTTGTCGTCTGGACCCACCTTTAGATCACGCTAATCTGCATAATTTGAGATAGCAGGAATTCCTGCTTCGGCACCAGTTGATGCCGAAATTCCGGCATCAGCTGCTCCAGTGTGGCATGTCCCTCAGGAGTAACCGAGATCACGGGTTAGTTGATTGATAGCGTGATCCACTGAAATTCGCTCCGCGCTCAATCGCTCATGTTTGGATCTGGCGTGGTTGAACGCAGATGTCATCAGCGCATTTGTAGCCTCGGCTGTTGGGCCTGAGAGCTCTCGCGCAAGAAGCCCTCTCATAAGTTCGCGAAGCACCGCAACCTCGCCTTTCAAGTTGCCGTACTCGATTTGTTCGGGCGTAAGAATGATCGGATTACTCATCGGCTTCCCCTCTTTACGCTAGGATTGAGTGACTGATCTGCGATGCCCCTTCGAATCACTCCGATCAGAGTGACTTGAGATGGCAGGAATTCGTCTCATCTCGAAAGCCTTAAGAGTTGTCCACGACTTCGGTCAGAGCATTGGTTCCCTTAACCAGATCGATAGCTTCCTGGCAGTGCGCTTTGTTCACGTAATCCTCGCCTGAGGCGATGATTCTGTTGTTAGCAGACCACAGTCGCCAACGGTACTGTCCTTTACTCCCGCTCCCGGCGAGGGCTGCCAATCCCAATAGCCCGTTCCCTTCCCGATAGATTTCAAATCTCATGTCGATCCCTCCCTGTAGTTCCAGGGACAACGGGATGTAGGTCATGCTACGGCCATGGCCCCAAAGCTGATGACCGTTGCCCAGGCTGCCGAGCTGTGCGAATGCAGCCCTAAGACTCTGCGCCGAGCGATCGATGCAGGACAACTCTCCGCGATACGGCTGGGTCTTGGCCCGAAGTCCGACCGCATCCACCCTGACGATCTTGAAGCCTTTTGGAAAAAGGCAAGATTTCAGCCGGTGCAGGTGAGGCTTCCTTCGGTTCTGGCACATCCGCCATCCCATCACGACGATGAGTTGCAAGCGAGGCTCGACCGGCTTCTGGGCAGGGGCCGGAAGAAGCGATAGGGTCATCCGTCAACCAAAGGTGGCCGGCCTCGGAGAACTCATGCGCGAGATCAGACTGGAAGGCAAGGACTGGTTCACCGAGCCAGAGGCGGCTGCCTATTGCTGCGTTTGCGTGAGCACGCTGCGTGAAGGGTATCGCGCCCTTGGCATCAAGCCGAAGCGCTTCCTTGGCAAGAAGCTCTATTCACGGATCGAACTCAACGACGCAATCCAAAATTCTCCGGCATGGGATCGAAGCCCAGCTCCAGCAGCCATGTTGAGCAGCAACTCACAGTCTAAACATGGGGATCTCAGGCCCATACGGCTTCGGCCGTATAAGCCAAGAGTTAAGGCAGGTGCAAAGCAGCCTGGCCCTGGGTGATTTCCCTGAGGCGTGGGCGGCCGCACAAGAGGCTACGGGCCAGGCTGAGAAGGCGCTGAAGCTGGCCCGGGCCGCACTCAGGCGCGCCGTGAAGCAGTGGACGATTCGTTATTCGGCCATGGACGGCGTGTCCATCCAGAAGCCCGTTACGAGCCGCGCGCCAAGCTACTACCGCCCGGCAGACCTACGAGCCTTGGCCAAGGCCTCTGGCGATCGTGCATCGCTCTGGGCCTTCATGACTAACACCGGCATTCGGCGCGGCGAAATGGCAAAGGTCAGGCGCTCGGACGTTCGAGACGGGATGCTCTATGTGGAGTCGGCGCCAAAGGGGCGGACCAAGAACCTGCGCTGGCGTGCGATTCCGCTGAATGCCGCGGCACGCCTCGCCCTGGCTGACCTGGGCGACGACCAGTTGGTATCGGTGCATGCGGACACGCTGACGGACTGGTTCTCGGCGGACGCCAAAGAGGCGAAGCTGGCCGGCTCCCTGCACTGGCTGCGCCACACGTTCTGCACCGCCATGGTCCAGTCAGGGGGCAGCCTGCACGAAGTGAAGCGGCTGGCCGGGCACAGCTCTATCACGGTGACCGAGAAATACGCCCACCACATGCCTGACTTCGGCCGGGCCGCCGTGGGAGCGATAGGCAATTGGGAGGATTCTTGGGTTTTGTCTGCGATTGCACGCGCCAGGTGAAAGTCCGCGGCCGTCGCCAAGCAGTGACGTCTGGAAAGCAACTCCTAATCGTTCAGAATGGCTCTTTTTCGGTGCCTAATTTGGCCGCCTGCATCGACGGCGCGGCCACCTTTCTAGGTAGGAGGCCAAGGGGGCATTTTTGGGGGCACATGATGGATGGGTTATTCAGAAAATATCGAATATTCATGATCTTAAGTCGAGTAGGTGATTCCCTCCCCGGCCACCATTTACGAGAAAGGCTTAGCAGCGATGCTAGGCCTTTTGTTTTTCCGCTGCATGGACATCGACCGGCGCGGCGCGCGCGACATCGATCCCTCCGGCGGATCGCCGATGCGACGATCCGTCGAGGATGTGAGCGAAGGGGCGATGACTGGATCGGGCGGCGGCGGGTTGGATGCGCTGCTTGCGCGGGTTCGCTTACGGCCTTCCGGGGAAGCTGTCGACGTACTGGATTTCGAAGTCGGCGAACGAATCGACCAACTGGACTTTGTAGTCGGGGAACGAGTCGACCATCTGCCACTTGCCCGGTCCGTTCGGGAAAGATTTGACGACTTGCACTCTCAGGTCGGGAAACGCGCGGACGACTTTGACTTTGTAGTCGGGGAACGATTTGACGATCTGGATTCGTCCGTAGATGCGCGACGCGTCGACCGTCTTGGCGTTGTTGTTCGCGGGAGCGATCTGTCGGCTGGCGGTGTCGGCCGCGTCGGCGGCGAATGCGAGGCCGAGCAGGGGAAGCAGAAGCAGCCCTCGTAGATCCATCGGGCGGGTAGCGTGAGCGCTCATATTCATCGTCATTCAATCCTTTCAGACTAGTAGAATATCTTTCGCAATCTAGCAATTCGGACTGTCGGCAGCCTGTGGCATGACGCCTCGCGCGCGTTCGCGGCGATCGGTGTTCAGCGGTTCTTTAGCTGCGGCCGCATGCGCCAGGCGAGCATCAAGCCACCGGCCACGCCAACAATCTTCCGCTGCGGTCGCCGGTGATCAGCATCGAGCCGTCCGGGGTGAATTCGAGTTTGATCTGGCGGGTATCGCGGCCGAATTTGCGGCTGCCGATTTGTTCGCCGTCGGACAAGCGATGGATGCGCAGCTCCGAGGCCAGCGCGGTGACGAAGTGCTCGGCATCCGGATGGAATGCGAGGGTGCTGGCGCTTTGGACTTTCCTCAAGTGCGGATCGGTCTGCCCCTCGCGCCATATCAGAAGATGGTCGTAATCCAGGTTGGCGTTCTTCGCCGCCAGGTGTTTTCCGTCCGGGCTGAAGCCGAGCCAATCGAGTCTGTCCGGCGCGCCGGAAAATATCCTCAGCGGGATCGTTCCGCACGAGGAGGTTTGCAGGTTCATCGAATACAGGAAGAGGTTGGATTCGTCCACGCCGCCGACGGCGAACGCCTTGCGGTCGGGACGGAACGCGATCTTTGGGCAGACAGGTGTGTTGCGCGTTCCTGTGCCGGGAAGCGCTCGACCCAGGCACCAGGCCAGCATTCCCGATTCGAGATTGTGGATTCTGGTGCGCTCGCCGCCGACGGCGAGCATCGGGCCGGCCAGTCGCGCCCAGCTCACTTCGCTGTCCACCGGCTCGGTCCACTCGCCCGGATTGGTTGCGTGTTGGACCATCAGGCGCCGCCGCGCGCCGGCCGCGGCTAGCCAATGTTCCGAGCGCGCCATCGTGCTGCAATGATCGCTTACGAACCGCTCGCCATCGGGTGTGAACGGGCAAGGCGAAGGGGCGGCGAGTTCGCTCAGCAGCGGCAAACTCCATCTGCTCAGCGCCGGTTGGAAGACTTTGCTGCGGCTGTTCAAACCGTGGCCTTGGCCGACGACTACATCGGATCCGTCGATGGCGATGGCGAGACTTTCGATGGGTTTGTTGCTCTTGAGCGGCAGTTTGGTGGGGGACAGAAGCTTCATCGGACGATCGGTGCTGGAAGGGCGAGCGGATTGGATTGAGGTTCTCGGTGCAACGCCGCTGCACGCCCGCATTCGCGAACGCAGCGCGGCGCGTGCTTGCGCGCATGCGCATGCACTGCGAGGACTGAAGAGGGAGGGGCTGCGCTTCGGCGCGGCGCTTGGGGAGATCGAGCCTAGACGCGGCTCGTCGCGGGCGCGGTCTCTCTATCGAGCCGCCAGGCGCGCGGGTGCGCTGGACGCTCGAACTGTTCGCTCGAATGGCGTTTCGGCGGCACGCTGTTTCGGTTCCGGGCTGTTGCTTCCATGTGGGCGACGCTCCTGTGTTGCCGGATAAAGTGTGCGCACGTTAGCAACATCCGCTGTCGACATCCTGTCGTCGCTCAATCAACGTTTTCCGGAAGCGAGCGATCGGCGCACACCCATCGCGCGGTCACGGCGCCAACGTATCCACCGACCAATAAGTCACCGCATCGAAGTCGTTGACGTACACGCCCGGCGATTGCGGGCGCAGCACCACGCCGCGGGGATCGCGGATCTGCAGCGATAGTTGGCGGATGCTCTCGGTTCCGCAGGGCAGGGTGGTGACTTCGACCTGGCGGATGCAGGTCAGTTGGCACGGCCATCCTTCGCCATTTACCGCCGAAATCGTCCAGCCCGAATTCCTGACGGCCATACGGCCTCCGGATGCAGGTTTGCTTGCCCTGTCGACGCAAGCCCGTTCTGGCGAACGTTCGCGCCCCCTGCGGCGACTATCGTCCCGGCTGCGGCGGGCTGTCGAGTTCGCGCTTGCGGATATGTGATTTGCGCGCGGCCACGCAATTC
>NZ_JBAMDI010000138.1:0-27427 GCF_036961695.1 Pseudomonas sp. CGJS7
TCTGATTTTCAAACAATAGATCTGAAAAGTTCTAACAAAACAGGAAATTGTCCTTTACAAGGATCCTGTTCCGGCACTATCGTCTGATCCAGGCCGCCACATCGGCCAACGTCGCTCGGACGGTTCCGGGCGCTTACGTACTCAGAGGAAGCCATGGCCAACCCAGGTTCGCCGCGCCGCTTTGCGCGCATCGATCGTCTCCCCCCCTACGTCTTCAACATTACCGCCGAGCTCAAGATGGCTGCCCGCCGTCGTGGCGAGGACATCATCGACCTGAGCATGGGCAACCCCGATGGCGCCACCCCGCCGCACATCGTCGAGAAGCTGGTACAGGTCGCCCAGCGTGAAGACACCCACGGCTACTCCACGTCGCGCGGCATCCCCCGCCTGCGCCGGGCCATCTCCAACTGGTACAAGGACCGCTACGAGGTCGACATCGACCCGGAAAGCGAAGCCATCGTCACCATCGGCTCGAAAGAGGGCCTGGCCCACCTGATGCTGGCCACCCTCGACCAGGGCGATACGGTGCTGGTGCCCAATCCCAGCTACCCGATCCACATCTACGGCGCAGTGATCGCCGGTGCCCAGGTGCGTTCGGTGCCGCTGGTGCCGGGTGTGGACTTCTTCAACGAGCTTGAGCGGGCCATTCGCGAGTCCATCCCCAAGCCGAAGATGATGATCCTGGGCTTCCCCTCCAACCCGACTGCCCAGTGCGTGGAGCTGGACTTCTTCGAGCGCGTGGTGGCCCTGGCCAAGCAGTACAACGTACTGGTGGTGCATGACCTGGCCTATGCCGATATCGTCTACGACGGCTGGAAAGCCCCGTCGATCATGCAGGTGCCGGGTGCCAAGGACATTGCGGTGGAGTTCTTCACCCTGTCCAAGAGCTACAACATGGCCGGCTGGCGCATCGGCTTCATGGTCGGCAACCCCGAGCTGGTCAGCGCCCTTGCTCGGATCAAGAGCTACCACGACTATGGCACCTTCACCCCGCTACAGGTTGCAGCCATTGCCGCGCTGGAAGGCGACCAACAGTGCGTGCGCGACATTGCCGAGCAGTATCGCCAGCGCCGTAACCTGCTGGTCAAAGGGCTGCACGAACTGGGCTGGATGGTTGAGAACCCCAAGGCGTCGATGTACGTGTGGGCGAAGATCCCGCCGGAGTATGCGCACCTGGGTTCGCTGGAGTTCTCCAAGAAGCTGCTGGCCGAGGCCAAGGTCTGCGTGTCGCCGGGGATCGGCTTTGGTGACTATGGGGACGACCATGTGCGCTTTGCGTTGATCGAGAACCAGGACCGTATTCGCCAGGCCATCCGCGGAATCCGGCAAATGTTCCGGGCTGATGGTTTGGCTCGCAAGTAAGCCCATTGGGGCTGCGAAGCAGCCCCAACTGCCTCTTGGGTGAGCTTTCCGCCTGCCTTCTGATTACCCGTACGCCTACCGTCAGCACTCATTTCTCACCAAAGAGATCCCCCCATGAGTGTCTTCACCGCCTACTTCTGCGGCACTGGCTCGCACCGTTTCGACGACGCCAATCCCAACTTCTGGAATGGCGAGCTGGTCTCGACCCTGGCCAGTAATGACCAGAGCCGGGAATTCGCCCACTGGATCGCCGTCGACGGCCCAGGCAGCGGCAACCTTCAGGATGACAACCTGTTCGTCGAACCCGGCGGCTATTTCAACTGGACCGGCCAGCTGTTTGGCCGCGGCTGGGAGGAGAACGTCAACCATGTGCTGCAGGTCATCAAAGGCGAAAGCAGCTGGCGGCGCACCAAGCTCAGTGAGCAGGAATACGAGCGGCTGAAAGCTGCCGGTGTGCCCATTCCGGACGTGTCTTCCTCCGCCTCATGGTTCTGGCGAACCTACGACTACGGCGATCGCCACCCGACCCCGCAGGAACTGCAGGAGCGCATCATCAGCATGTTCCGCAAACCGCGCCTGCCAACCCAGGTCAACCTGGTGGGCTGGAGCAGGGGAGGGATCAGCTGCCACATGCTGGCCAATGCCATGGCGCAAGACCCGGTATTGCGCGGCATACCGGTGAACATATTTGCCATCGACCCGGTGCCTGGCGTCGGTAACGTACAGGCCGAGCGCGTAACCTTGGCGGACAATGTCAAAGAGTACGTAGGCTTCTACTCAAGGGATGAGCGCTCCAAAGGTTTTGCCTGCGTGATCCCTTCGGTCGCCAAAGAAACACGGATATGCGTTTACCCGATGCCGGGCCGCCATGCCACGCTGGTGGGCAACGCCTCGGCTGATGGCGCAGGCGATGGCAAGGTGCTGGCCGAACCTGGGCTGATCGTTCGCCACTTTGCCGAGGTTTGCCTGACCCGCTGGGGCGTGCACCTGGACAAACGTCTGGCCTTGAGCAGCAGCCAGTTGATGAAGTATCACCAGGTCATGGCGGCTGCCGACAGGCAGTATCAGGCCATGCGCAGTGAGTCCTACACGGTACTCACCGAGGGCGATAAAAATGATCGTCTGGTGCATTGTGGTGAGGTGCATACGCAGTTCAGCAAGGTACAGGGAGGCAGCTACAAGCCGAGCGCAGGCCTGGGTTTACAATGCTGGGACGCTGAAGCCTACCAGCCCATCTGCTAGCTGAAAGGGGGCGGCCGGTGAATGCACTGGTCGCCCTTGTTCAGTGGCCGGATCAGCGGCAACTTTTTTTGCATTCCCCCTCTATCCAGCGGCCCCTGGTTGGATTAAAAATGGCGCCGCGGGCCAGCCCCGATAACAACCACCTTCCCTCCGTGACATCATGTCTGAATATAACCCTTGCCTTGACTGCGGCGCCTGCTGCGGGTACTTCCGTGTGTCCTTCTTCTGGGGCGAATGCCAGTCTGCCGGGGGCGTAGTGCCGGACGACCTGGTGGTACAGATCAACCCCACGCGCGTTGCCATGATCGGCACCGATGCCAAGCCCTGCCGCTGTGTCAGCCTTCAGGGCGAGATCGGTAAAGAGGTGGCTTGTACGATTTACGCCAACCGTTCCAGCCCGTGCCGCGAGTTTGATGCGTCGTGGGAGGGTGGGGTGCATAACCCGAGCTGTGATGATGCGCGGGCGGCGTATGGTTTGCCGCCGCTGACCCCGCCAGAGGCCAACGAGCCGCATTGGCCGGATGATGGGGCTGAGGTGGCCTGAAGTATCGATCAGCCTGACGTGGTCGATGTGTGGCCTTGTGTCGCGAAAGGGCCGCACAGCGGCCCCAGGCATCAGCGGCATCGCGAGAATTGCCAGGGCTGCTTTGCAGCCCTTTCGCGACGCAAGGCCGCTCCCACAGGTAGCGTGAAAGGCTCCTGGCCTGTAGTGAACCTGCCAGCGACGGGCTGCAAAGCTGCCCCGAGATGCCTGAACCCTGCACTTGACGTTAAACTGTCATCTCCCCAGCAATGGACAGGAGATCCGGCGTGACCCCACCCCGCAGTTTCCCCAGTGACCTCTGCCTCGACAGCCCACGCCTGCAACTGCGCCCCATGCGCCATGCCGATGCCGCGCAGTGGCTGGCGATCATGGCCGACCCCGAGGTCATGCGCTATTGGCACCATGCACCCTGGCAAGACCTGGCCGAAGCCGAGAGCGCCCTGGCCGCCGACCGCGAAGCCTATGCCAATGGCGACCAGCTCAAGCTTGGCATGTACCGCCGCGACAACGGCGAACTGATCGGCATGGTCCAGCTGTTCAACATCGACGACATTTCCCGCCGTGGCGAAATCGGCTACTGCCTGGCTAGCGCCGTGCAGGGCAGGGGCTACATGGACGAGGCTCTGACCTGCTTCATCGACTACCTCGCCCACACCCTGCACATGCGCCGCCTGGAAGGCGAAATCGATCCGCGCAACCAAGGCTCGGCACGCACCCTTGAGCGCCAGGGCTTCGTGCTGGAGGGCACCTTGCGGGCGCGCTGGTGCGTGGCGGGTGAGCTGTCCGACTCTGGCATTTACGGCTTGTTGCTCGAACCACCTGTTGCATAGTCTTACGGCGAATAGCTACTATTCGGGAACAATTCTCACTTGTGTCCCGGTGCCCCATGCCCGTAGCCGACTCACCGAGCCCGTACCCGCTAGAACAGCTGTACAGCGAGCACCATGGCTGGCTTTTCAGCTGGCTACGTCGCAAGCTGCGTTGTTCGCACAGCGCAGCCGACCTGGCCCAGGACACCTTCGTGCGCATCCTGGCCTCGCGTGATGCCTTGCTGGGCATGCGCGAGCCACGCGCCTACCTCAGTACCACTGCACGCCGCCTGTTGATCGACCGGGTGCGCCGACAGCAAATCGAAGAGGCCTACCTCAGCGAACTTGCCTTGGCTGCCGAGGCGCTGGAAGGGCACCAGTCTCCCGAAAGCATCCTCATCACCCTCGAAGCGCTGGAGCAGATCGCTTTCCTGCTGGAAGGCCTGCACGTGAATGCCCGCGAGGCCTTCGTCGGTTACTACCTGGACGACCTGACCCAGCCTCAGATTGCCAAACGCCTGCAGATTTCCCCACGCATGGTGCGCAAGTACCTGGCCCAGGCCCTGATCCATTGCCACCGCACGCTGGACATTGCCGAACCGTGAACCCCTCGCGTATCGAACAGGAAGCTGCCGAATGGGCCCTGTGCCTGGGCGAGGGTGAGCTGGATGCCGACGAGGCGCGTGAGTTCGACGCATGGCTGCAGGCCGACCCACGCCACGGCGCCACCTTGCGCCGCATGCAAGGGGTGATCAGCCAGGTGCAGGCACTGCGCGAGCAACGCGGCCCGGTGGGCGCCGGGCTGCGCGCCGGCGTACGGGTTTCGGCGCCAGGCTCGGGCGCACGGCGCACTTTGCTCGGTTTGGCCCTGGCAATCTCCTTGCTGGGCACACTGAGCCTTTCCGGTGGAACGCCGCGCGACTGGCTGGCCGACTTGCATACCGCGCCGGCGGAGTGGCGCAGCCAAACCCTGGCAGATGGCTCGCAGCTGACCTTGGCGGGCAACTCTGCCGTGGATGTGGAGTTCAGCACTGGCCAGCGGCGCATCCGCCTGCTGCATGGCCAGGTGCTGGTGGATGTCAGCCATGACCCAACGCGACCCTTCGTGATACAGACCGACGAAGGCAGCTTCAAGGCTCTGGGTACGCGCTTCGTGGTCAGCCAAGGCCACTCTCGCAGCGAGCTGACCATGCTTGAGTCCCGGGTCGAGGCGCGCACTGCCGTGTCCGGCGATCAGTTGGTCGTCGGCCCGGGCGAGCGGGCATGGGTGGCGCGTGACGGGCTTGGCCCGTTGCCGGCCATCGACCCGGCGCGGGTCGATCGAGCCTGGCAGCATCACCAGTTGGTGGCCGACGGCGTACCGCTCGACCAGGTACTCGATGCCTTGGCCGAGCAACGCCGTGGCGTGCTGCGCTTCGACCGCCAGGCAATGCAGGCGATCAAGGTGTCGGCGGTACTGCCTCTGGATGACAGCGAAAGGGCACTGCGCCTGCTGGCCGAGGCGCTGCCGATTCGTATCGGCGGCGTTGGCCGCTGGTGGACCACGGTCGAACCCGTCTCACGAGAAAATTGAGCCAGGAGGTTCCGCTTCTGCGCAGTGGCCCGTCAGACAAGAGGCCAACCGATCAAGAACAAGGAGCCGATCCACCATGCGCCGATTCCCTGGCCACCCCGTCCTCAGCCCGATAGCCCTGGCCTTGCGCCTTTCCTGTGCCGGGCTGGCCCTATCCGTTGCGGCCCTGCCGGCCGTCGCCGAGGAGGCCGCCCGCCGTAGCTTCGACGTGCCCGCCGGCAACCTGGCCCAGGCGCTTGGTAGCTATGCCCAGCAAGCCGCCGTGTCGCTGGCCTTCACCCCTGAAGCACTGGCCGGCCTGCAAAGCAACGGCCTGCATGGCCTGTATTCGGTGGACAGCGGTTTTGCCGTGTTGCTGGCCGGCAGTGGCTACCGGGTAGAGCGTAGCGAAAACGGCTACCGGCTGGTGGCCGAGCCGCAAGCGGCGGTGAGCAGTGACGCGATGGAACTTGGCGTGACCACAGTAGCCGGGCAGGGCATGGGCCAGAGTACCGAGAACACCGGCTCCTACGCACCGGGCCTGATCAGCGTTGGCTCCAAGACCCCGACCAGCTTGCGCCAGACGCCGCAATCGGTGTCGACCGTGACCCGCCAGCTGATTGAAGACCAGCAACTGACCGACATCAACCAGGCGATGAAAGTGACACCGGGCATCGTCACCCAGAGCACCACCTTCCGCACCCAGGACTTCATCTCGCGGGGCTTCAGTATCCAGAACCTGCAGATCGACGGCGCTGCACCGCAGGCGCTGGGGACCGCCATGGGTTCGTTCTATTCATCGAACATCTTCGAACTGGCCGAGTTCGACCACATCGAGGTACTGCGTGGTACTGCTGCGTTGTATGGTGGCTCGGGTGACCCGGGTGGCATCATCAACATGGTGCGCAAGCGGCCGACTTCCTTTAACCAGCTGAAGCTGACCCTGTCGGCCGGTAGCTGGGACAACTATCGCCAGGAGTTCGACCTGTCCGGCCCGCTGGGCTGGGATGGTCGCGTGCGCGGTCGCCTGGTGATGTCCAACACCGATCGCCAGTATTTCACCGACAACCGCGCCACCGAGCGGCCGTTGGTGTATGGCGTGCTGGAGGCGGACGTTACGGACGACACCATGCTCACCTTCGGTGCTCGCTACAACAAATCCCACGAAACCGGCAGCAACAGCGCGGTGCCGCGCTACAGCAATGGTGCTGACCTGAACCTGCCACGGCATACCGGCCTGACCAAGAATTGGGCCTACCTCGACGCCACCGCGCGCGAGTACTTCGCCAAGGTGGACCACCGATTCAACGACGACTGGAAGCTCAACCTCAGCTACACCAACACTTGGGACCTTGGGCTGTTCAAGACGGCGACCACACTGAATGCAGTAGACCCGGTGACCAATACCGGGGCGACCTGGTACGGCACCTCGACCCGCCAGGAGAACGAGCAGCACCTGTATGACGGTAACGTCTCTGGCCACTTCCAGGCCTTTGGTCTGGACCATGAAGTGGTCTTCGGCGCCGACTACCAGAAGATCGACAGCCGGTGGCTGGGCACTGCGCCTTATGCCGCCTCGGGCGCGCCGGCCAACGTGTTCGACCCCGACAGCTCGGCGTTCGACGACCCCGGCAACGGGCGTGACTACAAGCGCGACTACAGCCCCAACTCGCAACGCCAGTACGGCCTGTACGGCAGCCTGCGTTTGCAGCTGGCCGAACCCCTGCACCTGATTGTCGGTGCGCGTGCACAGCGCTTCCACTTTTGGCAGACCTACACCAACAACCTGACCTCGCCAGCAAGTATCTCCAGCCCGGAGCAGCGTATAGGCACGAAGGTCACCCCGTTCGGTGGCCTGGTCTACGACCTTGACGATCAATGGTCGACATACGCCAGCTATTCGGAAATCTACAAACCGCAGTCCAGCCGAATCAGCGGCCCTGCGCAAAGCGGTTCGCCGCTTGAGCCCATGACCGGCAAAACCTACGAAACCGGCCTCAAGGGTGAGTTGTTCAACGGCGCACTCAACGCCAGCGTGGCGCTGTACTACAGCACCCGCGAAAACGAAGCGGTGCAAGACCCGAACTTCCTGGCCACCAACGCCGGCTTCTCGGGCAGCTGCTGCTATGTGTCCAACGGTAAGGTGGTGAGCAAGGGCATCGACATGGAGCTGTCTGGCGAGCTGCTGCCGGACTGGATGCTGGTGGGGGGCTACACCTTCAACCTGAACCGCAACCGTAGCGCCGATGCACCGCTGAGCACGGTGATGCCAAAGCACCTGTTCAAGCTGTACAGCACCTACCGGCTGCCGGGTATCCTCAGCGACTTCAAGGTCGGCGGTGGCGTGCAGGTGCAAAGCGCCACGTACATGAGCGGTACAGTGAATCGCTACGACAGCAGCGGCGCGCTGGTTGAGCGAAACGTGCCGTTCGACTTCGACCAGAGCGGGTATGCGATCTGGAACGCGTTGGTCGAATACCGTGTCGATGATCACTGGAACGTCACGCTCAACGGCAACAACCTGTTCGACAAGAAGTACTACGAAACCGTGGGCACTTCGACCTATGGCAACTACTATGGTGAGCCACGCAACTTCATGGTGACCCTGCGCGGCACCTATTGAGGGTTTGGAAGCGGGGCAGGGCCTGGGTTAAGGTCGTAGGCTGTCCCGTTTTTCTCAGGAATCCCCTTTGCCCGCTTTCTACCTGAGTATCAGCCTGCTGCTGTATTTGCTCGCCCTGTTCTTCGATGGCGCGCTGATGAGCGGCGAGCGTCATATGCCGGCCCTGCAGATGCTGCTGTACGGGCCATGGGGCATGCCGTTCGGCTTGTACCAATGGTTTGCCAACCCGCTGCTGGCCCTGGCCATCCTGGCTCATCGGCGGTTTCGCCGGCTGGCCTTGCTGGCCGGGCTTGGGGCGGCGTATCTGGCTGCCAGCAGTTTTGGCATCGACCGCTTGCCGGATAACAGCAGCTATGAATTTCATGACCTTACCGGCTTTGGTGCTGGCTTCTACCTGTGGCTGGTAGCGATGGTGGTGTTTTGCCTGGGGCAAGCCTGGTTTTGCTGGAAGGCGCGAAGGGCTGACGACGTGCCAGGCTGGAACTGGCTTGATGTCGCCTTGATTGCCGCCCTGGGGGTAACGTTGTATGCAGCGACGCAAATGCCCTCGCTGCGCTTCGAGCCAGGCAAGGTGCTGATGCCTCCGGAGCAGCCGCAGACGCTTTGATACCCACAAGGAGGGTTAGCATGATCAAGCATTACCTGGCAGGCCTGGCACTGGCCTGCGTGCTACCGGTAGCGATGGCGGACGATTACACGGCGGCCTACGGGCAGTGCATGGACAAGGCCTCCAGCACCGTGGCCATGAACGCGTGCATCGGGGCCGAAACGCAAGTGCAGGACCAGCGGTTGAACCGGGTGTACAAGCAGTTGATGGGCAAGCTGGATGCCGGGCAGCAGAAGAGCCTGCGGGATGTGCAGCGCAAGTGGCTGGCCTACCGTGATGGCAATTGCCAGTTCCATGTACAGGCCAGTGGCGGGACCCTGGCGCAGCTGGAAGGTGGCAGCTGCATCATGGACATGACCCGCGACCGCGCTGCGGAGCTGGAGCGGGTGCTTAGCCCGGGGCAGTAACGCCTGTTCAGGCATGATTGGCCTACATTTGCAGGCGCGGGTTCAGTCGCGAACATCGGCTTTGCCGGTGTCATGCACCGCGTTGCCTTCTTCGCGGGTAAACCCGCTCCTACAGGGTGCTGGTTCTATTTGCGCGGTTGGCGCAGCGCCCGGGCCTTGAGGTACTCGCGTACTTCCACGGCATCCCCGGCAAACTCGATGCGCTCGGCCTTGGCTGCGCGCTGGTAGGCATACATCGGGTCGTAGTACTCGTTCAGCAAGCCTTCGATCCAGCCCCGGTGCAGGTCTACTGCGCCGCTGTGCTGCTGCTCTTCCAAGGCTTCGCGCAGCATCTCGGACAAGCGCTGATGGCGCTCTCCACCTAAACGCTTGTAGATATTGGCCATGCTCTGCAGCATGCGCTCGGCAAACAGCCGGGGACCGTCTTCTTCGCCATGCACGGCCTTGAACTCGGCGCTCAGGTTGACCACGTAGTCGCGCAGGATGCGCTCCACGCGGTTGGTGAAGCTGTCTTCAAGCCACACCAGCGGGTAATGCTGCATGCCTTGGTACAACTCCAGCGGCACCGTGCAGCTGCCAACAATGCGGCCTTCATCTTCCAGAACGAACTGCCCGATACCGCGGGCGCGCTTTTTCAGCACGTCGATTGCCAGCTGGTTTTCAAAGTCGATCTGCGCCGGTTGCGCCGTGGCGCGCTTGCCGAAACTGGAGCCGCGATGGTTGGCGTGGCCTTCAAGGTCCAGCACGTTGTCCAACTGGTGCAGCACATCGGTCTTGCCGGTACCGGTCAGTCCACCGACCAGTACGAAATCACATTGCTCCACCGCTTGCTGGGTAGTCTCCAGCAGGAAGGTACGCATGGCCTTGTAGCCGCCTTTGACACGCGGATACTGAATACCCGCCTCATCGCGCAGCCAGCCCTGCACGATCTGCGATCGCAGGCCACCACGGAAGCAGTACAGGTAACCGTCAGGGTGGGCCTTGGCAAACGCTGCCCAGGCCTCCAGACGGGCCTGCTTGGTGGCGCCACTGACCAGCTGGTGGCCCAGGGCGATGGCGGCGGCCTGGCCCTGCTGCTTGTAGCAGGTGCCGACCTTCTGCCGCTCCTGGTCGTTCATCAGCGGCAGGTTTACCACGCCAGGGAAGGCGCCTTTGGCGAATTCGACGGGGGCGCGCATGTCCATCATCGGCACGTCGTCGAGGAACAGCTGACGGAAGTCGGTGCAGTCGGGGCGCATCAGATCACCTCGACCGCATGGCTCTGTCGCTCGACCAGCTTGCCGATCGGGGACAGTTTCAGGCCCAGTTCGGCAGCCACGGTGAGGAACTCGGCTTCACCCTCCGGGGCAACAGCTACCAGCAAGCCACCGCTGGTCTGCGGGTCGCACAGCAGGTGCTTCTGGTCGTCGCTCAGGGCGCCGATCTTGTGCCCGTAGCTGTCATAGTTGCGCAGGGTTCCACCAGGGATGCAGCCTTCGGCCAGGTAGTGGTCGACGCTAGCCAGGCGTGGCACGGCGGCGTAGTTCAGGTGCGCGGTGAGGCCGCTGCCTTCGGCCAGCTCGACCAGGTGGCCGAGCAGGCCGAAGCCGGTGACGTCGGTCATGGCCTTGACCCCGTCCAGCTTGCCGAAGCGGCTGCCCGGCGTATTGAGGGTGCACATCCAGTCACGGGCCAGGCCTTGGTCTTGCACACGCAGCTTGGCCTTCTTTTCGGCAGTGGTGAGGATGCCGATGCCCAGGGGCTTGGTCAGGTACAGCTGGCAGCCCGCGCTGGCGGTGTCGTTGCGTTTGAGGTGGCGTTTACTGACCACCCCGGTGACGGCCAGGCCAAAGATCGGCTCGGGCGCGTCGATCGAGTGGCCGCCGGCCAGCGGGATACCCGCTTCGGCGCACACCGCACGGCCGCCGCGGATGACTTCGCGGGCGACTTCCGGCGGCAGCACGTTGACCGGCCAACCGAGGATGGCGATGGCCATCAGCGGGTCGCCGCCCATCGCATAGATGTCGCTGATGGCGTTGGTGGCGGCAATGCGGCCGAAGTCGTAAGGGTCATCGACGATCGGCATGAAGAAGTCGGTGGTCGAGACCACGCCGCGCTCGTCGTCCAGCGCGTACACTGCTGCATCGTCGCGCGATGCGTTGCCGACCCACAGTTTCGGGTCCAGGGCCTGGGTGCCGCTTTCGGCAAGGATCACGTCCAGCACCTTGGGGGAGATCTTGCAACCACAGCCGGCGCCATGGCTGTACTGGGTCAGGCGAATCGGCTCGCTCATACGCACCTCTGCAGGTCAAATTGTTGCGCGATTGTAGCAAAGCTGGCCTTTGGGCCCTTGCCTCTTATAATTCCCGGTGTCGGCAAATGTGTCGGCACTTCCCCGCTATTGAACCGGAGAACACCCATGCTCAACCGCCCCCTGGCGCTCGCCGCCGGCCTCGTGCTGTCTTGCTGTGCCGCTGTCGTTCAGGCCGCAGAAACCCTGCGGGTCAGCGCCATTCCCGACGAAGCGCCGACCGAACTGCAGCGCAAGTTCAAGCCTTTGGGTGAGTACCTGGCCAAGCAACTGGGCATGGAGGTGGAGTTCGTACCCGTGGCCGACTACCCGGCGGTGGTCGAGTCGCTGGCCGCAGACCGCCTCGATCTGGCCTGGCTGGGGGGCTTCACGTTCGTTCAGGTGCACCTGAAGGACCCGACCGCCACTCCACTTGTACAGCGTGAGCAGGACGCACAGTTCACCTCCAAGTTCATCACCGCCAACCCCGACGTGAAGAGCCTGAGCGATCTGAAGGGCAAGTCGTTTGCCTTCGGTTCCATTTCGTCTACTTCGGGCAGCCTGATGCCGCGTTACTTCATGCTCAAGCAGGACAATATCAAGCCTGAAGAGTACTTCAGCCGTGTGGCCTATTCTGGCGCCCATGATGCCACCGTGGCCTGGGTGCAGGCTGGCAAGGTCGATGGTGGCGTGCTGAACGCCAGCGTGTGGCAAAAGCTGGTGGATGCCGGCAAGGTCGACACCACCAAGGTGAAGGTGTTCGCCACGACCCCGACCTACTTCGACTACAACTGGACCGTGCGCGGCAACATGGACCCGGCGTTGAAACAGAAAATCAAGAAAGCCTTCCTGGACCTCGACCCGAGCAACCCGGAGCACAAGGCGATCCTTGACCTGCAGGCCGCCAGCCGCTTCATCGAGACCAAGCCTGAGAACTACAAGGGCACCGAACAAGCTGCACGCGAGGCCGGCCTGCTCAAGTGACAGCTTCGAATGCAGCAATCCATCTGCACGGTGCCAGCCTGCGCCATGGCCAGGTACGCGCGCTTGACGCGGTGAGCCTGCGGATCGCGCAGGGCGAGCGTGTCGCCATCATCGGGCCGTCGGGGGCGGGCAAGTCCAGCTTGCTGCACCTGATGGCCACGGCCGTTCAGCCCACCAGTGGGCGCCTGGAGTTGCTTGGCGAGCAGCCTTGGGCGCTGTCGGCAAGGGCACGCCAGCGACTGCGCGCGCAGGTTGGCCTGGTGCATCAGGCGCCGCCTTTGCCACCGCGTCAGCGGGTAGTGACCGCAGTGCTGGCGGGTCGCCTGGGGCAGTGGGGTACGCTGCGCGGCTTGCTCAACCTGCTGTACCCCAGCGATGTACCGGGGGCGCGCCAGGCCTTGGCCGAACTGGGCCTGGCCGACAAGCTGTTCGTGCAGTGTGGACAGTTGTCCGGTGGCCAGTTGCAGCGGGTGGGCATTGCTCGGGCGTTGTACCAGCGTCCGCAGGTGCTGCTGACCGACGAACCGGTGTCGGCCATGGACCCGGTGTTGGCCGACCACAGCCTGGCCTTGCTCAATCGCCATGCCCAGGCCACTGGCGTGACGTTGGTGGCGAGCCTGCACGCCGTAGAGTTGGCGCTGGCGCATTTTCCGCGGGTGATTGGTATTCGGGAAGGGCAGGTTGTGTTCGACTGCCCGGCCGAAGCGGTCACCGAGCAACTGCTGGACGCGCTATACGCCAACGAACAACTGGCTCCGCCGCCAACCCAGGGGCCGACCCTGACCGTGCAGATTCCGCGATGCTGAAGGCCGACGCCCGCGACCCGGCGCTGCTGCCGCGGATGCTGCTGGCCCTGTTGGCGGTAGCAGTACTGTGGCCGGCTATCCAGACAAGCGAACTGAACCCCGGGGTGCTGTTGCAGGCGGACAACCGTCAGCAGATTGCCAGCTTTACCAGCGCCTTCTGGCCGCCGGCACATGATGCCGATTTTCTTGCACTGCTATATGAAGCCACCTTGCAGACCCTGGCCGTGGCGACTGCCGGCATGGCGCTGGCGTTGTTGTTGGCGATCCCGGCTGGCTTGCTGGCCAGCCGTGCCTTGTCCTTGCGTGCTGCTTCACGCGGCGGGCGGGCCGGGTTGTGGTCGCGACTGTTGCGCCTGCCGGTGCGCGGGCTGCTGATTTTCCTGCGTAGCGTGCCGGAGATCGTCTGGGCGTTGCTGTTCGTGCGCGCCGTGGGGCTCGGGCCGACGGCGGGCGTACTGGCTATCGCCATCACCTACAGTGGCATGCTCGGCAAGGTTTATGCCGAAATATTCGAGTCGGTCGACCAGCGCCCAGCGCATGCCTTGTTGCAGGCGGGCAGTGGCCGGCTGGCGGCGTTTTTCTACGGCATCCTGCCCAATGCTGCCTCCGAAGTGGTGTCGTACACCGTGTACCGCTGGGAGTGCGCGGTACGGGCTTCGGTGGTGATGGGCTTTGTCGGTGCTGGCGGGCTAGGCCAGCAGATCGACCTGTCGATGCGCATGTTTGCGGGTGCGCAAGTGGCGAGCATGCTGTTGACGTTCTTGTTGCTGGTGATCCTGGCCGACCTGCTCAGCCGCCTGCTGCGCTGGAGGCTGGCATGAACCGGGTGATCAACTGGGTGCTGTTGGGTGCCATCGTGTCAGCGGTGGTGGCCTCGTTCGCATACCTGGAGCTGGACCTGCACGCACTGGTCGGCAATGGCGGGCTGGGGCAGATGGGCGAGTACGCCGGGCGCTTCCTGCAGCCGGATCTGTCTGCGGGGCACCTCAAGGCGGTGTGGCGCGGGGCGCTGGAAACCCTGGCCATGTCTGGCATGGGCACCTTGTTGGCAATGGTATTGGGGATGTTGCTGGCACTGCCGGCGGCGGGTCGCTTCGGTTGGCCGTTGCAAGGGGCCGCGCGTTTGCTGCTCAATGCCTTGCGTGCCATTCCTGAACTGGTGTGGGCAGCGCTGACTGTGCTGGCGGCTGGGCTGGGGCCGAATGCCGGTACTCTGGCTTTGGCGTTGCACACCGCTGGCGTGCTGGGGCGGTTGTTTGCCGAGGCACTTGAGAATGCCCCGCCCGAGCCGGCGGCGGCGATCCGTTTGCAGGGGGGCAGCCAGGTGGCGGCGTTCTGCTTTGGTACCCTGCCCAACCTGTGGCCGCAGTTGCTGGCCTACAGCTTGTACCGCTGGGAGAACAACATCCGCATGGCCAGCGTGCTCGGGTTCGTCGGGGCGGGCGGGTTGGGGCAGATGCTGTACACCACCTTGAGCCTGTTCCAGGAGGCCCAGGCCAGCACGGTGATCATCGGTATGCTGGTGTTGGTGTTGCTGGTGGATGTGTCGAGTGATGTGTTGCGTCAGCGCTATGTGCGGGCCTGACGGAAAGCCCGGGCTGCAAAGCAGCCCCGACATTTCTCAGGCGTCTACAGCCTCGGCACACTGCGCCTCCCGCTGCATCGACTCCAGGTTACGCTCGATCGTCTCGCAGATGGTATCCATCTGGATCTGATGCTCGCTGAACCTGAACGGGCTCTGCAAGTCCGTGCCGATCCGCTCGATGGCCAGCAACATGAACCCTACCACCGTCGACGCCAGCGGCGTGAACCAGCCCAGCGACTCCACCAGCCCCACCGGCACGATCAGGCAGAACAGGGTGATGAACAGCCGTGGGAAATACACATAGGGGTAGGGCAATGGCGTATTGGCAATCCGCTCCATGCCGCCCTGGGCGTTAGACAGATCTACCAGCGTCGACTCCAGCCGCGCCAGACGAATGCTGTCCAGCCGCCCGGCCTGGTATTCCCGCGCCAGCAAGGCTGCCGAGCCGCCGAGAATGTCATTGGCGAAATTGTTCGAGCGGTTGCGCCGTTCGAACTCCGCCGGAGGGATGAAGGCCATCAGCTCCTCCGGGCAGCTTTCGCCTTTCAAGTGCGCCGCCAGGCAGTTCACATAGGCGATATGCCGGCGCAGCAGGGTGGCCTTGACCGGGTTCAGGCCGTCATCCGGGTCATCGATCAGCGTCAGCGTCTGCCGTGCGAAGCTGCGCGAACTGTTTACCAGCGCGCCCCACAGGGTGCGAGCCTCCCACCAGCGGTTGTAGGCGCTGCTGTTGCGAAAACTCACCAGCACCACCAAGGCTGAGCCCAGCAGGGTCAGCGGGATCAGTGGCAGGGTGAACTTGCTGTTCAAGAACAGCATGAAATCGATGGTGACCAGCACATCCCAGATCAGCAGCCAGAACAGCGACCAACCGATATAGCCGATGGTCTTCACCACCAGGCGGTACTTGCGGGCGATGACGTCTTTCACGTGGGGGCACCTCGAAACGCGGGGGATGCAGGATGGGACGCCGAGGCTCGTCGAAGGTTCGAGGGTTGAATGTTGCAAGGGATTTTGTAGCTGAAACGAAGGGAAAACTCCGACCAGCCTATCAGATGTGCCTGAATTCCTGATTCAGCTCAAAAACGACAGAGTGGGTCGCTTCAATCCTTGAATGGGTGTATCCATAAGGATACGATTGGGTGACCACTTGATGTTTCTCGTTGAACAGACGGAAAGCTTTGCCGCTTGGCTATCGAGCTTGAGAGATTTGAGGGCCAGGCTGGCGATAGGTCGTAGGCTGGAGCGAGCAGCGGCGGGCAATCTTGGTGACTTCAAGTGGCTTGGAGGCGGTATTGGTGAGCTTCGCATCGACGTAGCTGCCGGTTATCGCATCTATTTCACGCAAAAGGGGCAGAGGTTGGTTTTACTGCTGGTCGGCGGCGACAAGTCCACCCAGGCCGCCGACATCCTCAAAGCCAGAAAGCTGCTGAAGGAGATGAAATGAGCGAAAAATTGATCCCGTTTGATATGGCAGCCTTGTTGAGCAGCGATGAGGCAATCAGTGAATACCTTAGCCAGGTGCTATCAGATGGCGATACCGAGGAAATCATTCGAGCACTTGGCCATATCGCTCGTGCACGGGGCATGACACATATTGCTACGGAGAGTGGGCTGGGTAGAGAAAGCCTGTACAAGGCGCTGAGCCCTGGCGCGAAGCCTCGTTTTGACACTGTATTGAGGGTCATTCGTGCTCTGGGGGTGGACCTTCTCGTTCAGCCACATGCAATGACCCGCTGATCCAGCTCGGTTAAGTCAGTATTTGCTTCATCTGCACCAACGCTACCCGCGTGCCGTTCCACGCCTGCCGCTCCTCGATGCCGAACGGCATGAAACCCAGTTGTGGATAAAGCAGCAAGCCTGCGGTGTTGTGATTGAAGCATGACACCCAGACCTCCCGGGCGCTGTACTGCTGGCGGGCGAGGTCGATCATTGCCGTTACCAGATAACGCGCTACACCAAGGCCGCGGGCGCTGGGGGCCACCACTACGTTGCCCAGGGCACATAGGCCGCCATGTTCGGCTTTGTAGAAATTGGCGAAGGCCAGGACAGCGCCGTTATCTTCCACTACCGTGGAGCCGCTGCGTTGGGCTATGGCGTCGCTCAGCTGGTTGGGGGTGAGGGGGTAGGTGGCTTTGGGGAACATGTAGAACAGTTCGTCCGGGCTCTGCGGGAAGCTGCAGATAACGGGGATGTCTTCTGGCCGGATGGGGCGGTGGGTCAGGTGCATGGCAGGTCCTTCTCGCGTTGGCTGGCAGGGCCTCTTCGCGGGTTTACCCGCGAAGAGGCCATCAGCCTCACATCATAGGCCGCTTTCCATCCAACACCGCGCCCCGATTCACGGCTTGGCGGCCACCGCCACGTAGCCTTTGACCGCAGCCGGTGCCTGGGGCTTGGCCTTGTGCGCCAACAGGTACTGATAGCGCCGCCATTCCTTGTCGATCTCGTTGAATGACATGAATACGCTGATGCGCGCCTTGCCGGCCAGGTCCGGGCGCTTGCCGGCGTCGATCTCGCTGGTGGGAATGATGGCGACGTTGATGCCTAACACCTTGCCGTCATCTGCAAACACAGGCCCACCCGACATGCCCTTGGTGATCGGGCCGTCATGTACTGAGTAGAAGACACTGCCAGGCGTACCTTCAAGCCGTACCAGCGACGACAGGGCATGGCCCTTGCCCTGCATCGGCATCATGAAACTGTTGAAACCCACCGCCGTCACTGCCTCCCCCGGCACGTACTGGCGCCAGTGCGGCACGTTGCTGGCCTTGTGCTTGAAGAACACCACGTCACCCAGGCCCTCGTGGACCACGTTGCGCAGGAAGGGGGTGTGTTTGGCGGTTACAGCGTAATCCTCGTTCCACTGGATGGCGCTGGCCATCAGCAACATCGGCAGAGGGGCACCAGAAGTGACCACGAAAGCCTGACTGTAGACGGGATCTGAAACGTACGACGTTGGCACTCCATTGCACCCACTGAGCAGCATCATTGCCGCCATGCAGGGCGCGATTGTTTTCATGTGTCACACAGGGCGTGGAAAAATGGGAACGCAACTATGGCTAAGTGCCATTACGCTAGCAATACTTTCGGCATATATCCGACGAATGACAGCTTAAGTGTTAGTCATGACGGCGGCCAATAGAATGCAGGTATGGCTATAGGTCCCAGAGCCATTGGGGCGGCGTCAAAGTGAAGGGATTTTTTTCGGGCGGATCTGATGGTGTGAACTGCATTGAGCTGCATTGGGCGACCACACTGACAAGCTACCTTTTTCAGGGCGACCTGTTCATAGTTGCCAGTCGACTTACCCTGAAAGGAATCAGAACATTGTTTAAGCTAAATCCCCTTGTGCCGGAGCTGATTGTTTCTGATCTACCTCGCAGCCTGGCATTTTACTGCGGCGTACTCGGCTTCAAGATTGAATACGACCGGCCAGAAGAGCATTTTGCCTTCCTGTCTTTTGGTGGCAGCCAGCTGATGCTGGAGCAGGACTGGCAGAGTGAGTCACCCTGGCGGGTCGGCCCGCTGGAGCCGCCGTATGGTCGAGGCATCAACCTGTCGATCGAATGCGCTGATGCACTGGCCTTGGTCGCGTCGCTGGGGGTTGCGGGGCATAGCATCAGAAAGCCGATTGAAGAGTGTTGGTACCGCCAGGGCGGCATGCTGGTCGGCCAGCGCAATTTCCTGGTGCAGGATCCGGACGGCTACTTGCTTCGGTTTGCTGAAGATCTCGGCGTGAAGAGCGCCTGAGCCACGGGCGGGCACACGAAAAATTGACCCCAGGTTGCGCTCGATGGTCTCGCAACGGGTATCCATCTGGATCTGGTGCTCACTGAACCTGAACAGGCTCTGCTAATCCGTGCCGATCCGCTCCATGCCTCCCTGTGCATTGGACAGATCTACCACAGTCGGATCCTGATGCCTTTGTCCACACTGAATATGTGGCAATGAAGTGTTGCCACATAACGCTATGCACCCACACAGTTACTGAATCCGCAGCGCTTATTGCCCCCGCGCACTTTCGGAACTAAGCCAGCATCTTCGCCCGAACTAACTTCCCTCTTTCGAGTGTTGAGTGTCGCCATATCAACTATTTATGTCACTTGCGCGATAGTTTCAAAATAGCTGAACTAAGTATTTGCCCACAGCGCTTTTTCCCGAAGCGGGTCATCAACAAAATAGCCGCCCTTCAATTTTAAACATCAGCCTGACGCGTGGCCGAAAGTTGACCGCGGCGGCTGGCGGCCGGGTAGGTGGCTCGCCGCCTGAGCTGATGAACCCACACCGATTACCAGGAAAGGAAAGTGTCATGGGAATGACGAGGCGTAAATTTTTGATCGGCGGCGGCGTCGTGGCTATTGCAGGTGGCGCAGGCATTCTGACCCCCTTGCTGACCCGCGAAGGCAGGTTGATCCCCGGCAAACCGCGGTTTGGTTTTGTAGAAGGTAGCGAAGGTGCGCTTCCCAAACAGGCAGACGTCGTCGTTGTTGGCGCTGGTATTCTGGGGCTCATGACCGCAATCAATCTTGTCGAGCGTGGCCTCTCGGTAGTCGTCGTTGAAAAAGGTGATATTGCCGGCGAGCAGTCATGCAGGTTCTATGGTCAGGTCATGACCTACAAGATGCCTGATGCGACGTTCCAGTTGCACCATCTTGCCAAACAACGGTGGCGCGAGATGAATGCCAAAGTGGGTGCAGATACCAGCTATCGCACACAGGGCCGGGTCGAAGTTCCTTTCGATGAAGAAGACCTGGAAAACGTCAGAAAGTGGATCGATGTCAAAAGCCGGGAAGTAGCAGCGGACAACCCCTTCAAGACTCGGATCATTCAGGGGAATGAACTCGAACAGCGGCTGCGCGGTGCATCCTCGAGCTGGAAAATTGCAGGTTTCGAGGAAGACTCCGGTAGCCTGGACGCTGAGCGCGCATCGTTTGTCATGGCGGAGTACGCCAAGAAAATGGGTGTGCGCATCTACACCCACTGCGCCGCAAGGGGCCTGGAAACCCAGGCGGGCGTCATCTCCGATGTGGTGACCGAGAAGGGCGCCATCAGGACTTCTCGCGTGGTCGTGGCAGGCGGCGCCTGGTCCAGGCTGTTCATGCAGAACCTGGGCGTCGATGTGCCTACCTTGCCGGCCTACCAGTCCCAGCAAATCATCAGCGCGGCACCCCGTGCACCGGGGGGCAACGTTGCATTGCCAGGGAATATCTACTTCCGCGAGCAGGCCGACGGTACATACGCCACCTCGCCGCGCGTCGTCGTTGCCCCGGTGGTCAAAGAATCGTTCATGTATGGTTATAAATACCTGCCATTGCTGGCCATCCCCGACTTCCCGGTGCACATATCACTCAACAAGCAACTGATCGATTCGTTCACTCAGCCCACCCAGTGGAGGCTGGACGAGGTTTCGCCCTTCGAGAAAAACAGGCTGATGACGGCGGCCCCAGATATTCCAGAGCTGGATGCATCTCTGGAAAAGCTCAAAGTCGAGTTCCCTGCCTTCAAAGATGCGAAGTTGATCGATCAGTGGAGCGGTGCCATGGCCATCGCCCCGGATGAGAACCCGATCATTTCGCAGGTCAACGAGTACCCGGGCCTGGTTATCAACACCGCGACCGGTTGGGGTATGACGGAAAGCCCGGTGTCGTCCGAGCTGACGGCAGACCTGCTGCTTGGAAAGGCGCCGGTGCTGGATCCGAAACCCTTCAGTTTGTATCGATTCTAAGTACGCATACCGCAATGGAATGACCCGTACACGCATAAACGGTGCGTGTACATTCTTGTGTAACCATCAGGAGAGAAATATGAAATGCGCTTTCAAGACCGTTGCAGCATTGGCGTTGGGAATAGCCGGTGGCAGCGTTCATGCACAAGATATCGTGCGCCATGGCGCAGGTAGTTTCCCTATCTCGTCGGCTGTAGAGATTCCTGCCGGGAAGTCAGTCGTCTATCTGAGCGGTTCCGTTCCGTCGGTGATCCATCCCGATGCGCCCAAGGATTCGCTGGAAGCCTACGGTGATACCAAGGCACAAACCATCAATGTGCTTGAAAGCATCCAGCAGCAGCTGAAAACACTGGGTCTTGGCCTGACTGACGTGGTGAAGATGCAGGTATTCCTGGTGGGTGGCCCGGAGAACGGCGGCAAGATGGATTTCGAAGGTTTCATGGCTGGCTACACCCAGTTCTTTGGGCCAGCCGCCAAGCAGCCGGTGCTACCTGCGCGCTCGGCGTTCCAGATTGCAGGCCTGGCGCACCCTGCCTGGCGGGTTGAGATCGAAGTGACAGCGGTTCGTCCCTGAGAGGACCTTGGCCCAGCCCGACAAAATCGTCGGGCACAAAAAAACCGACCGTAAGGTCGGTTTTTTCCGGATTTGGTGCCCCGAGGGAGACTCGAACTCCCACTCCTTTCGAAAACGGATTTTGAATCCGCCGCGTCTACCAATTCCGCCATCAGGGCGTGGCGCGCAGTATAAAGAGGTGCCGCTGGTCGGTCAATCGGCTTTCATGGTCAATTTTCACACATTGGGCTAAACTTCCTGGCCCTGCCGAACCGAACATCATCATGCGCGTCGCCGATTTTTCCTTCGAACTCCCTGATTCCCTGATCGCCCGCCACCCGTTGGCCGAGCGCCATGGCAGCCGTCTGCTGGTGCTCGATGGGCCTACCGGCGCGCTGGCGCACCGGCAATTCCCCGACTTGCTCGACTATCTGCGCCCCGGCGACTTGATGGTGTTCAACAACACCCGGGTGATCCCGGCGCGGTTGTTCGGCCAGAAAGCCTCCGGCGGCAAGCTGGAGGTACTGGTCGAGCGCGTACTCGACAGCCACCGGGTGCTGGCCCATGTGCGCGCCAGCAAGGCGCCCAAGGTAGGCGCGGTCATCCTCATCGATGGCGGTGGCGAGGCCGAAATGGTCGCGCGCCATGACACGCTGTTCGAGCTTCGCTTCACCGAAGAGGTGCTGCCGTTGCTCGACCGTGTCGGCCATATGCCGTTGCCGCCCTATATCGACCGCCCGGACGAGGGCGCCGACCGTGAGCGCTACCAGACCGTGTACGCCCAGCGCGCTGGCGCGGTTGCCGCGCCTACCGCAGGCCTGCACTTCGACGAGGCGCTGCTGGAAAAGATCGCCGACAAGGGCGTCGAGCGCGCCTTCGTCACCCTGCATGTGGGCGCCGGCACCTTCCAGCCGGTGCGGGTCGACAAGATCGAAGACCACCACATGCATAAAGAGTGGCTCGAAGTGGGCCAGGATGTGGTCGATGCCATCGAGGCCTGCCGGGCCCGTGGTGGTCGGGTGATCGCGGTTGGCACCACCAGTGTGCGTTCGCTGGAAAGCGCCGCGCGTGATGGCGTGCTCAAGGCCTTCAGTGGCGACACCGACATCTTCATCTACCCGGGCCGGCCGTTCCATGTGGTCGATGCCCTGGTCACCAACTTCCATCTGCCGGAGTCCACGCTGCTGATGCTGGTCTCGGCTTTCGCCGGCTACCCCGAGACCATGGCTGCCTACGCAGCGGCGGTCGAGCATGGGTACCGCTTCTTCAGTTACGGTGATGCCATGTTCATCACCCGCAATCCGGCGCCACGCGGGCCCGAGGATCAAGCATGAGTCGCACCTGTCGAATGTCCTTCGAACTGCTGGCCACCGACGGCAAGGCCCGTCGGGGTCGCATCACCTTCCCACGTGGCACCGTGGAAACCCCGGCATTCATGCCAGTGGGGACCTATGGCACGGTCAAGGGCATGCTGCCACGCGACATCGAGGCCATCGGCGCCGAGATGATCCTCGGCAACACCTTCCACCTGTGGCTGCGTCCGGGCACCGAGGTGATCAAGAAGCACAACGGCCTGCACGATTTCATGCAGTGGAAAGGCCCGATCCTCACCGACTCCGGTGGTTTCCAGGTATTCAGCCTGGGGGCCATGCGCAAGATCAAGGAAGAGGGCGTGACCTTCGCTTCGCCGGTCGATGGTTCCAAGGTGTTCATGGGCCCGGAAGAGTCGATGCAGGTTCAGCGTGACCTGGGCTCGGACGTGGTAATGATCTTCGACGAGTGCACCCCGTACCCGGCCGAGCACGATGTGGCACGCACTTCCATGGAGCTGTCGCTGCGCTGGGCCCAGCGCTCGAAGAACGCCCATGCCGACAACACCGCAGCGCTGTTCGGCATTGTCCAGGGTGGCATGTACCAGGACCTGCGCATGCGCTCGCTGGAAGGCCTGGAAAACATCGGTTTCGACGGCCTGGCCATTGGCGGCCTGTCGGTGGGCGAGCCCAAGCACGAAATGATCAAGGTGCTGGATTATCTGCCGGACCAGATGCCTGCTGACAAACCTCGTTACCTTATGGGGGTAGGCAAACCGGAAGATCTCGTTGAGGGTGTGCGCCGCGGCGTCGACATGTTCGACTGCGTGATGCCGACGCGTAACGCGCGCAACGGTCATCTGTTCGTTGATACAGGGGTGATCAAGATCCGCAATGCGTTCCATCGTCACGATGAATCGCCGCTGGATCCGACCTGTGACTGCTATACCTGCACCAACTTCTCGCGCGCCTATCTCCATCATCTGGACAAATGCGGCGAAATGCTGAGCAGCATGCTGAATACCATCCACAACTTGCGCCATTATCAGCGCTTGATGGCCGGTTTACGCGAGGCTATTCAACAGGGTAAATTGGCCGCCTTTGTCGACGCCTTCTACGCCAAGCGCGGGCTTCCTGTACCGCCCTTGGACTGACTGTCCGCATCCATTATTAGAAAATTACATTAGGAGTGCCCAATGAGCTTCTTCATCCCCGCCGCATACGCGGACGCTGCAGCACCTGCCGCTGGCCCAGCCGGTACCGGCTTCGAGTGGATTTTCCTGGTCGGTTTCCTGGTCATCTTCTACCTGATGATCTGGCGCCCGCAGGCCAAGCGCGCGAAAGAGCAGAAGAACCTGCTGAGCAACTTGCAGAAAGGTGACGAAGTTGTCACCAACGGCGGCATCGCCGGCAAGATCGTCAAGGTTTCCGATGACTTCGTGGTGCTGGAAGTGTCCGACACTGTCGAGCTGAAGTTCCAGAAGGGTGCCATTGCTGCGACCCTGCCAAAAGGTACGCTCAAGGCTATCTGAGTTACCGGTTTTATTTTCCAGTCGGGGCGCGCAACGCGCCCCGCGTCTTGAACGGGCGGCGTGATGCTGAACAAATATCCTCTGTGGAAATATGCACTGATCGTGCTGGTACTGGTGGTCGGTTTCATTTATTCCGCTCCCAACCTCTACCCGGATGACCCGGCGGTACAGATCAGCGGTGCCAGCTCGGCGCTGCAGGTGAATCAGGCCGACCTTGATCGCGTCAGCAAGGCGCTGGTCGATGCCAAGATCGCTGTCAAGGGCGCAAGCCTGGGTGAAAAGGGCAGCGGGCTGATCCGCCTGACCAATCAGGAAGACCAGCTGCCAGCCAAGGATGTAGTGCGCAAGGCACTGGGCGATGATTACGTCGTGGCCCTGAACCTGGCCCAGACTACCCCGCAATGGCTGCGCAACCTGGGCGCAAGCCCGATGAAACTGGGCCTGGACCTGTCTGGTGGTGTGCACTTCCTGCTGGAAGTGGACATGGACAAGGCCATGACTGCCCGCATGAAAGTCTACGAAGGCGAGGTCAAGACCTTGCTGCGCAAAGAGCGCGTCCGCTACCGCAGCCTGCCTCAGCAGGATGGCGGCATCATGCTGGGCTTCGCTGACGATGCCACCCGCGAACAGGCACGTGCCCTGATCCGCAAGAATTTCAATGATTTCGACCTGACCACCACCGATCGCAACGAGCTTGCGGTGCTGCGTCTGGCGCTGACCCAGGCGAAAGTCGCCGAGATCCGCGAATACTCGATCAAGCAGAACCTCACCACCGTGCGCAACCGCGTGAACGAGCTGGGTGTGGCAGAGCCTCTGGTACAGCGTCAGGGCGCCAACCGTATCGTGGTCGAGCTGCCAGGCGTGCAGGACACTGCCGAAGCCAAGCGTATCCTTGGTAAAACGGCCAACCTGGAGTTCCGCTTCGGTGCCGAACCGGGTGCATCCAAGGCCACTACCGAGGTGTTCGAGTTCCGTGAGGGCGGCCGCTCCGCCGCAGTCGAGCGGGGCCTGATCATCACGGGTGACCAGGTTACCGACGCCCAGGCCAGCTTCGACGAGCATGGCCGCCCGCAGGTGAACATTCGCCTGGATGGCCACGGTGGCGAGCTGATGAGCCGTGCTACCCGTAGCAACGTCGGCCGTAGCATGGCGGTGATCTTCATCGAGCAGAAGCCGGTTACCCGCTACGTCAAGCAAACCGTCGGCGGCGTCGAGAAGGACGTTGCCGTACAAAGCTTCGTCGAAGAGAAAAAAATCATCAGCCTGGCGACCATCCAGTCGCCGCTTGGCAGCCAGTTCCGCATCACCGGCCTGAACGGCCAGGGCGAATCGTCCGAGCTGGCCCTGCTGCTGCGTGCCGGTGGTCTGGCTGCGCCGATGTACTTCGCTGAAGAACGTACCATTGGCCCAAGCCTGGGTGCTGACAACATCACCAAGGGTATCGATGCGTCGCTGTGGGGCATGCTGTTCGTCTCGCTGTTCATCATCGCCATCTACCGCGGCTTCGGCGTGATCGCCACCATCGCCCTGGCGGGCAACATGGTCCTGCTGCTGGCGTTGATGTCGCTGCTGGGCGCTACCCTGACGCTGCCGGGTATTGCCGGTATCGTGCTGACCATGGGTATGGCGGTGGACGCCAACGTGCTGATCTTCTCGCGTATCCGCGAGGAGCTGAAAGCCGGCATGTCGGTGCAGCGTGCCATCCACGAAGGCTTCAATCGTGCGTACACCGCGATCATCGACGCCAACCTGACCAGCCTGCTGGTCGGCGGTATCCTGTTCGCCATGGGTACCGGCCCGGTCAAAGGCTTTGCGGTTACCATGTCCCTCGGGATTTTCACCTCGATGTTCACCGCCGTCATGGTGACCCGCGCAATGGTCAACCTGACCTGCGGCGGGCGTGACATCAAGAAGCTGTGGGTTTGAGGGAGCTGCGATGAAAACCATCAACTTCATGGGCGTGCGCAATGTCGCGTTCGCCATTACCGTGCTCCTCACCGTGCTGGCGCTGTTCAGCTGGTGGCAGAAGGGCCTTAACTTCGGCCTGGACTTCACCGGTGGTACGCTGATCGAGCTGACTTACGAGCGCCCGGCCGACCTCAAGGCAGTGCGTGCCGAGTTGGTCGACTCCGGTTTCCACGAGGCGGTAGTGCAGAGCTTTGGCGCTACCACTGACTTGCTGGTGCGTATGCCAGGCGATGACCCGCAGCTGGGCAACAAGGTCGCTGCTGCGCTGCAAAAGGCCGGGGGTGACAACCCGGCCACGGTCAAGCGTGTCGAGTTCGTCGGCCCGCAGGTCGGTGAAGAGCTGCGCGACCAGGGTGGCATGGGCATGCTCTTGGCCCTGGGCGGTATCCTCATCTACCTGGCCTTCCGTTTTCAGTGGAAGTTCGCCGTGGGGGCGATCGTTTCGCTGATCCACGACGTGGTGGTGACCCTGGGTATCCTGTCGTTCTTCCAGATCACCTTCGATCTGACGGTGTTGGCAGCGGTGCTGGCGATCATCGGCTACTCGCTGAACGACACCATCGTCGTGTTCGACCGGGTACGTGAAAACTTCCGCGTCATGCGCAAGGCATCGCTGATCGAAAACATCAACGTTTCCACCACCCAGACCTTGCTGCGCACCATCGCCACTTCGGTTTCGACCTTGCTGGCCATTGCTGCGCTGCTGTTCTTCGGGGGTGACAACCTGTTCGGTTTCTCGCTCGCCCTGTTCATTGGTGTCATGGCCGGTACCTACTCGTCGATCTATATCGCCAACGTGGTGCTGATCTGGCTGAACCTGAACAGCGAAGACCTGATCCCGCCGACCAAGGCCGAGGGTGTGGATGATCGTCCGTAAGGGCTAGTCCATCACCGCCTGGCGGTGTAAAAGGCGCGAGTATTGAACTCGCGCCTTTTTTTTTGCTCCAAGGCTGGGAGAAGCGCGGGTTGATGCCCGCTGGTACGATCAGGAGGTCCACGTGAACAAATCAATGCTGGTGGGTGCGGTACTGGGTGCTGTCGGTGTGACTGCCGGAGGTGCTGTCGCGACCTACAGCTTGGTCAACAAGGGGCCTGAGTATGCCCAGGTCACCGACGTGCAGCCGATCAAGCAACAGGTGAAAACCCCGCGCGAAGTGTGCAAGGACGTTACCGTTACGCGCCAGGCGCCGGTCAAGGACCAGCATCAGATCGCCGGCACCGTCGTGGGTGCGCTGGCCGGTGGCTTGCTGGGTAACCAGATCGGTGGTGGCACCGGCAAGAAGATTGCCACGGTGGCCGGTGCGGTCGGTGGTGGTTATGCCGGTAACAAGGTGCAGGAAGGCATGCAGGAGCGTGATACCTACACAACCACGCAAACTCGCTGCAACACGGTCAACGACATCAGCGAGAAGGTGGTGGGCTACAACGTGACCTATTCCATCGGTGATCAGGTAGGCAAGGTGAAGATGGATCGCGAGCCGGGATCGACCATTCCGCTGGACAAGAATGGCAAGTTGATCCTGAGCGAAGCGGGTCAGTAATTTGCGTG
>NZ_JBAMDI010000139.1:0-27153 GCF_036961695.1 Pseudomonas sp. CGJS7
CGCGGCCCAATCGCGACACAAGGCCGCTCCCACAGGGCGCAGGTAGCGCGCTGAAGGTCAGTGATGCTTGCGCGGCACCGGCTTGAGCAGTTCATCCGGCGGCATCTCGCACTTGATCTTGCGCCCCAGCAGCGCTTCGATCGCCGGCAGCTGATACGAGTCATCTTCACCGGCAAAGCTGATCGACACACCACTGGTGCCGGCACGGCCGGTACGGCCAATGCGGTGCACGTAGTCGTCAGGGTCTTCCGGCAGGGTGAAGTTGATCACGTGGCTGATGCCATCGATATGGATCCCGCGCCCGGCCACGTCGGTGGCCACCAGCACGGTGATGCGCCCTTCGCGGAAGCTCTCCAGGGTTCTGATGCGCTTGTGCTGCGGCACGTCGCCCGACAGCTGGGCCGCATTGATACCGTCGCGTACCAGCTTTTCCTCGATGCGCCGCACTTCGTCCTTGCGGTTGGCGAACACCATCACCCGTTCCCACTTGTTCTGGGTCACCAGGTTGTACAACAGTTTGTACTTGTCGCTGCCGGCCACCGCATACACGTGCTGCTCCACCGTTTCGCTGGCCACGTTCTCCGGCTCGATCTCGACGATGGCCGGGTTGGTGGTCCACTGCTTGGCCAGGTTCATCACATCGTCGGTGAAGGTGGCGGAGAACAGCAGGGTCTGGCGCTCGCTTTTCGGCGGTGTCTGACGAATGATTTGGCGGACCTGGGGGATGAAGCCCATGTCGAGCATACGGTCGGCTTCGTCAAGCACCATCACCTCGACCATGTCCAGGTGCACTTCGCCACGCTGGTTGAAGTCCAGCAGGCGGCCCGGGGTAGCCACCAGAATATCGCAGTGGCGCGCTTCCAGGGCTTTGAGCTGCTTGTCGAAGTCCATGCCACCGACGAAGCTCATCACGTTCAGGCCGGTGTACTTGGTCAGGGCAGCGGCGTCCTTGGCGATCTGCACCACCAGCTCGCGGGTGGGGGCGATGATCAGCGCCCGCGGTTCGCCCATGTAGCGTTCTTTAGGCGGTGGCGTCTGCTGCAACTGGGAAATGATCGAGATCAGGAAGGCCGCCGTCTTGCCGGTACCCGTCTGGGCCCGGCCGATGGCGTCCTGGCCACGCAGGGTGTAACCCAGGACCTGCGCCTGGATCGGCGTGCAGTACGGGAAGCCCAGGTCGTGGATGGCGTGCATCAGCTCGTTGGACAGCTTGAAGTCGTGGAAGCGGGTTTTGCCTTCCTGCGGCTCGACCACGAAGTCTTCGGGCTTCCACAGGCTGGCCTGCGGCTTGGGCTTGCGTTCGCGGCGCGGTTTGTCCTTGGCCGGTTGTTCGGCAGGTGGCGTCGCGGCGGCAGGTTGCTCGGCCTTGGGGGCGGGGTTGGCATGTGGTGCGGCCGGTTTTGCCGCGGGCCGGGCTTCCGGCGTCACGCTGGCAGCAGGAGCGGCGGCTTGTGGCGCGGCCTCTCCCTTGCCGAATATTTTTCTGAGTGCTTTGAGCACGGTCGTCTCATCAACTGATTAAGGAATGTACGCCGGGCAGTGTAATGCAAGATCCGGGCGCGGCGTAGCGGAATACGCCCACAACTACAAGCGAGGCTGCCTATTGCAGCTGCTTGCTCAGCCAGTCGTGGATATCGTTCAGTTCTTCGACCACCACTTCGTGTTCCATCGGGTATTCGTACCAGCGGGCAGCGACGCCCCAGGTGTTCAGGTACTCGAAGGCGGTACGGCCCATGGACGGGATGACCACCGAGTCATGCACGCCATGCAGGCACAGGGCCGGGGTGCGTTGCTGGCAGGCACTCAACTGGTGCTGGTCATTGAAGGTGGGGGCATAGGTGGACAGGGCGATCACCCCGCCCAGTGCTTCCTGCCACTTTATATAGGCAGTGTGCAGCACCACCGCGCCGCCCTGGGAGAAGCCGGCCAGGAAGATCCGCGTCAGGTCGATGCCTTTGGCCTGTTCGGCCTTGATCAGGGCAACCACCTGCTCGGCAGATTCTTCCAGCTGCGCTTCGTCGATGGCACGGGCCGGGGTCATGGCCTTGATGTCATACCAGCTGGGCATGGCATAGCCGCCGTTGATGGTCACGGGGCGGGTCGGTGCCTGGGGCATGATGAAGCGTGTGCTGAGCAAGCGCTCCTGCATGAATTCGGCCACAGGTAGGAAGTCGTAACGGTCGGCCCCCAGACCGTGCAACCAGATCACACAGGCGTCAGCGGTTTTCTGTGGTTCGAGAATCAGCGGGTTGGTCATGACTGCTCCGAAAGTGTGCGGGTCTTGTTATGGCGTGCGTGAAAACAAAGCACCGGAAATGATTGTCGGAAAAAGAATGTCGCAACGATACAACTTTTCCTACTTGACGAGCGCTTAAACGCTACAGCCAGAAAATTTGGTACGCGGTTTGCAACTACACCTGTGATGCAAAGGGCAGGCCGTGACGGTAACACCCTCTGCACGCGAAGGCTGTCACAGAACAGTCCATTGCGCCAATTGACCCAATAACAAGCCAATACGGGTCGGATACGCCTCAAAAGGGTGCGGTGCAATTCCGGCTCGATACAACAAGAGCGATTTGGAGGTTGTGAATGAAGATGTTGAAAACCACCCTGGCAGTCCTGACCGCTGCCGCCGCGCTGGGCGCCGTGAGCACTGCCCAGGCCGGCGCCACCCTCGATGCGGTAAAGAAGAAGGGCTTCGTCCAGTGTGGCGTGAGCGACGGTCTTCCAGGCTTCTCGGTACCTGATGCGCAGGGCAAGATCGTCGGCATCGATGCCGATGTCTGCCGCGCCGTGGCCGCCGCCGTGTTCGGCGATGCCACCAAGGTCAAGTTCAGCCAGCTCAACGCCAAGGAACGCTTCACTGCCCTGCAGTCGGGCGAGGTCGACGTACTGTCGCGTAACACCACCTGGACCAGCTCGCGCGATGCCGGCATGGGCCTGGTGTTCGCGGGTGTCACCTACTATGACGGCGTCGGCTTCCTGGTCAACAAGAAGCTCGGCGTTTCCAGCGCCAAGGAGCTCGATGGCGCGACCATCTGCATCCAGGCCGGCACCACCACCGAGCTGAACGTGTCGGACTTCTTCCGCGCCAATGGCCTGAAGTACACCCCGATTACCTTCGACACCTCTGACGAGAGCGCCAAATCGCTGGAGTCGGGCCGTTGCGACGTGCTGACTTCGGACAAATCGCAGCTGTTCGCCCAGCGCTCCAAGCTGGCCGCGCCGACCGACTACGTGGTGTTGCCTGAAACCATCTCCAAGGAGCCGCTGGGCCCTGTAGTGCGTAAAGGCGACGAGGAGTGGTTCAGCATCGTCAAGTGGACCCTGTTCGCCATGCTCAATGCCGAAGAAGCGGGCATCACTTCCAAGAACGTCGAGGCCGAGGCCAAGTCCACCAAGAACCCGGATGTCGCCCGACTGCTGGGTGCGGATGGCGAGTACGGCAAGGACCTCAAGCTGCCCAAAGACTGGGTAGTGCAGATCGTCAAGCAAGTGGGTAACTATGGCGAAGTGTTCGAGAAGAACCTGGGCCAGAGCACTGACTTGAAGATCGACCGTGGCATGAACGCCCTGTGGAACAACGGCGGCATCCAGTACGCGCCTCCAGTGCGCTGATGGCTGCACCCTGCGGCGGCATCCCGCCGCCGCAGGCTGTTCGAATCCCTACTGTCCGGGGCACTTCATGCAAAATCAAATCGGCGCACCCAAGGGCTTGTCCCTTAACGATCCGCGTGTGCGCGCGTGGCTGTTCCAGATCCTCACGATCGTCTTCGTGGTCGGCCTGGGCTGGTACCTGTTCCACAACACGCAAACCAACCTGCAACACCGGGGCATCACCTCGGGCTTCGACTTCCTCGACCGCAGTGCCGGCTTCGGTATCGCCCAGCACCTGATCCCCTATGTGGAATCCGACAGTTATGCGCGGGTGTTCGTCATCGGCCTGCTCAATACGCTGTTGGTAACCTTCATCGGCGTCATTCTGGCGACGATACTGGGCTTCATCATCGGTGTGGCTCGCCTGTCACCGAACTGGATGATCAACAAGCTGGCGACCGTCTATGTGGAAACCTTCCGCAACATTCCGCCGTTGTTGCAGATCCTGTTCTGGTATTTCGCCGTGTTCCTGACCCTGCCGGGACCGCGGGGCAGCATCAACATCCAGGACATGTTCTTCATCAGCAACCGTGGCTTGAACATGCCTGGCGCGTCCATGGCCGATGGCTTCTGGCCATTTGTGGTGGCTTTGGCGCTGGCCATTGCCGCTATTGCCGTGATGGTGCGCTACGCCAACAAGCGTTTCAACGAGACCGGCGTGCCGTTCCACAAGTTCTGGGCGGGGCTGTTGCTGTTCATCGCCATTCCGAGCCTGAGCGTGCTGTTGTTCGGCAGCCCGGTAACTTGGGACATGCCGCAGCTCAAGGGCTTCAACTTCGTCGGGGGCTGGGTGCTGATCCCCGAGCTGCTGGCGCTGACCCTGGCGCTGACTATCTATACGGCAGCCTTCATCGCCGAAATCGTGCGTTCCGGCATCCGTTCGGTCAGTCATGGCCAGACCGAAGCGGCTCGCTCGTTGGGCCTGCGCGAGGGCCCGACCCTGCGCAAGGTGATCATCCCCCAGGCACTGCGGGTGATCATTCCGCCGCTGACCAGCCAGTACCTGAACCTGGCGAAGAACTCTTCGCTGGCGGCCGGTATCGGCTACCCGGAGATGGTCTCGCTGTTCGCCGGTACCGTGCTCAACCAGACCGGCCAGGCCATCGAGGTGATCGCCATCACCATGAGTGTCTATCTCGCCATCAGCATCAGCATTTCGCTGCTGATGAACTGGTACAACAAGCGCATTGCGCTGATCGAGCGGTGAGGATACGCCCGTGAATGCCCATGTTTTCAAACCCGATATGCCGCCACCGGTGAAAACCGTCGGCGTGCTCGCATGGATGCGTGCCAATCTGTTCTCCAGCTGGCTCAACACGCTGTTGACCCTGTTCGCCATCTACCTGGTGTGGCTGATCGTGCCGCCGTTACTGCAGTGGGCGTTGATCGATGCCAACTGGGTCGGCACCACGCGCGCCGATTGCACCAAGGAAGGCGCCTGCTGGGTGTTCGTGCAGCAGCGCTTTGGCCAGTTCATGTACGGCTATTACCCGACTGAGCTGCGCTGGCGTGTGGACCTGACCGTGTGGCTTGCCGTGCTCGGCGCCGCGCCGCTGTTCATCAAGCGTTTCCCGCGCAAAGCCTTCTACGGCCTGGGCTTCCTGGTGCTGTACCCGGTACTGGCCTATACCCTGCTGCACGGGGGGTATCTGGGCCTGGAAAGCGTACCGACCAGCCAGTGGGGCGGGCTGATGCTGACCCTGGTGATCGCCACCGTGGGCATCGTCGGCGCCTTGCCGCTGGGCATCCTGCTGGCACTGGGCCGGCGTTCGAGGATGCCGGCCGTGAAAGTGGTGTGCGTGACCTTCATCGAGTTCTGGCGGGGCGTACCGCTGATCACCGTACTGTTCATGTCGTCGGTGATGCTGCCGTTGTTCCTGCCAGAAGGCATGAGCTTCGACAAGCTGCTGCGGGCGATGATCGGTGTGATCCTGTTCCAGTCGGCGTACATCGCCGAGGTGGTGCGCGGCGGCCTGCAGGCCATCCCCAAGGGCCAGTACGAAGCCGCCGCGGCCATGGGCCTTGGCTACTGGCGCTCGATGGGGCTGGTGATCTTGCCGCAGGCGCTGAAGCTTGTGATCCCCGGCATCGTCAACACCTTCATTGCCCTGTTCAAGGACACCAGCCTGGTGATCATCATCGGCCTGTTCGACCTGCTCAACAGCGTCAAGCAAGCAGCCGCAGACCCTGCCTGGTTGGGCATGGCCACCGAGGGCTACGTGTTCGCCGCCCTGGTGTTCTGGATTTTCTGTTTCGGTATGTCCCGCTACTCCATGCATCTGGAGCGCAAGCTGGACACTGGCCACAAGCGTTAGGAGTTTCGAAATGAGTGAAGCGATCAAGCAGCCTGCTGGCCCCGAAGGCATCATCCAGATGCAGGGTGTGAACAAGTGGTACGGCCAGTTCCATGTGCTCAAGGACATCAACCTGAACGTGCGCCAGGGCGAACGCATCGTGCTGTGCGGGCCGTCCGGCTCGGGCAAGTCCACCACCATCCGCTGCCTTAACCGCCTGGAAGAGCACCAGCAAGGGCGCATCGTGGTCGATGGCGTGGAACTGACCAACGACCTCAAGCAGATCGAGGCCATCCGCCGCGAGGTGGGCATGGTGTTCCAGCACTTCAACCTGTTCCCGCACCTGAGCATCCTGGAGAACTGCACCCTGGCGCCGATGTGGGTGCGCAAGATGCCACGGCGCAAGGCCGAGGAAATTGCCATGCACTACCTGGAGCGTGTGCGGATTCCGGAGCAGGCACACAAGTACCCTGGCCAATTGTCTGGCGGCCAGCAGCAGCGTGTGGCCATTGCCCGCGCGTTGTGCATGAAGCCCAAGATCATGCTGTTCGACGAGCCGACCTCGGCACTGGACCCGGAAATGGTCAAGGAAGTGCTCGATACCATGGTGGGCCTGGCCGAGGATGGCATGACCATGCTCTGCGTGACCCACGAAATGGGCTTTGCCCGTACCGTGGCGAACCGGGTTATCTTCATGGACAAGGGCGAGATTGTGGAGCAGGCCGCGCCGGATGACTTCTTCGACCGGCCGCGCAGTGATCGGACCAAGTTGTTCCTCAGCCAGATCCTGCATTGATGCTGTTTGGGCTGCGCGGCAGCCCTTCGCGGGCACGCCCGCTCCCACAGGTTTAGCGCTGGCTTTGGAGCCTGCGTAATTCCTGTGGGAGCGGGCGTGCCCGCGAAGGGCCGCAACGCGGCCCTGGGTTTATTTCTCTTCCTGGCTGGCAGCCGGCGCCGGTGGCGGCCGCAGCCCCACCTCGGCGATCAGCTTCAACTGCTGCCCGTTGCGCATCACCTCGATGGTGATCTTCTCGTTGGGCTTGATCCGCGCTACCTGGTTCATCGACTTGCGCCCGTCGCCGGCCGGCTCGCCATTGATGCTCAGGATCACGTCACCCAGGTGCAACCCGGCCTTGGCCGCTGGCCCTTCGCGGAAGATACCCGCCACCACGATGCCTGGGCGGTCCTTCATGCCGAACGATTCTGCCAGCTCCTGGCTCAGTGGCTGCACTTCGATACCCAGCCAGCCACGGATCACCTGGCCGTGTTCGACGATCGACTTCATCACCTCCAGTGCCAGTTTTACCGGGATGGCGAAGCCGATGCCCTGCGAGCCACCGGACTTGGAGAAGATCGCGGTATTGATGCCGATCAGGTTGCCATTGGCATCCACCAGTGCACCACCGGAGTTGCCCGGGTTGATCGCCGCGTCGGTCTGGATGAAGTCTTCGTAGTTGTTCAGCCCCAGCTGGTTGCGGCCAGTGGCGCTGATGATGCCCATGGTCACAGTCTGGCCGACGCCGAACGGGTTGCCGATGGCCAGTGACACGTCGCCGATGTGAATGGTGTCGGAACGGCCGATGGTGATCGCCGGGAGGTTCTTCAAGTCGATCTTCAGCACCGCCAGGTCGGTTTCCGGGTCGCTGCCGATCACGCGGGCCAGGGTTTCGCGGCCATCCTTCAGGGCTACGACGATCTGGTCGGCGCCGCTGGTGACATGGTTGTTGGTCAGCAGGTAGCCCTCTGGGCTCATGATTACCGCCGAGCCCAGGCTTGATTCCCAACGGCGCTGTTTGGGCAGGTTATCGCCGAAGAAACGGCGGAACTGCGGGTCTTCGAACAGCGGGTGGGCGCTTTTGTTCACCACCTTGGTGGTGTACAGGTTGGCCACCGCCGGGGCGGCCAGGGTCACGGCGTCGGCGTACGACACCGGGCCTTGCATGATCCGCGTGGTCTGTGGCGCTTGCTGCAGGTTGACGTCCTGGCTGGGCAGCCCGACCCATTGCGGAAAGCGCTGGATGATCAGCATGGCGATCAGTATGCCGGTAAGCAGGGGCCAGCCGAAGTAACGCAAAGCCTTGAACATGAACGAATCCTGGAAAGAGCAGGGGCCAGCGGCCTGGCAGTGGGGCATGAGCGCGCGCGATCATACACCGGTTCCCCCAGTGACAGCGACGGCCCATAATGGCCGGCATTATACGGGCGTTCGTCAAGCGTTGCGCCCGAGAAAAGCGCAGTTTTCGAGGAGATTTTCATGGCCGTCGCTCTAAACACCCTGGTCGAGGAAGCCGAGCGTTACCTGGGCAGCGCGAAGATCCAGGATTATTGCCCAAATGGCCTGCAGGTCGAAGGCCGGCCGCAGGTCAGCCGTATTGTCAGTGGTGTTACCGCCAGCCAGGCATTGCTGGATGCCGCGGTCGAGGCCGAGGCCGATCTGGTGCTGGTGCACCACGGTTATTTCTGGAAGGGCGAGAACCCGTGCATCACCGGCATTCGCCAGCGTCGCCTGAAGACCCTGCTGAATAACGATATCAGCCTGTTGGCGTTCCACCTGCCCTTAGACGTGCACCCGGAAGTGGGCAACAACGTGCAACTGGCGCGGCAACTGGAGATCACTGTCGAAGGGCCACTTGACCCGGAAAACCCCAAAGTGGTCGGCCTGGTCGGTTCGTTGGCCGAGTCGATGACCGCGCGCGATTTTGCCCGGCGGGTGCAAGAGGTGCTGGGGCGTGAGCCGTTGCTGGTCGAAGGCGATCAGATGATCCGCCGGGTGGGCTGGTGCACCGGCGGCGGGCAGGGCTATATCGACACGGCGATTGCCGCCGGGGTCGATCTGTACCTGACCGGCGAGGCGTCCGAGCAGACCTACCACAGTGCGCGCGAGAATGGCGTCAGCTTCATTGCTGCCGGGCACCATGCCACTGAGCGCTACGGGGTGCAGGCACTGGGCGATTACCTGGCACGACGGTTTGCCGTGGAGCACCTGTTCATCGATTGCCCGAATCCCATCTGAAGGCGGTGTCGCCCCCTTCGCGGGTGAACCCGCTCCTACGCGCGGGCCTCGTAGGAGCGGGTTCACCCGCGAAGAGGCCGGCCCTGCCAGCCCAAACCCCCAGTCATATCGTTAGACTTTTTCGATCTAGCCAGCCTCCTAAATAGAAGCAGCTGCTGTGATAAAGTGGCTCGCTCGAACACGGCCCGCAGGCCGTCCATAAGATCGTTTTTCGTGAGTAGCCATGGTCGACAAACTGACGCACTTGAAACAGCTGGAGGCGGAGAGCATCCACATCATCCGCGAGGTGGCCGCCGAGTTCGACAACCCGGTGATGCTGTACTCGATCGGCAAGGACTCCGCCGTGATGCTGCACCTGGCGCGCAAGGCCTTCTTCCCGGGCAAGCTGCCGTTCCCGGTGATGCACGTCGACACCCAGTGGAAATTCCAGGAGATGTACAGCTTCCGCGACAAGATGGTCGAGGAAATGGGCCTGGAGCTGATCACCCACGTCAACCCCGAGGGTGTGGCGCAAGGTATCAACCCGTTCACCCATGGCAGTTCCAAGCACACCGACATCATGAAGACCCAAGGCCTGAAGCAGGCGCTGGACAAGCATGGTTTCGACGCTGCCTTCGGTGGTGCGCGCCGCGACGAAGAGAAGTCGCGGGCCAAGGAGCGTGTGTATTCGTTCCGTGACAGCAAGCACCGCTGGGACCCGAAGAACCAGCGCCCCGAGCTGTGGAACGTGTACAACGGGAAGGTCAACAAGGGCGAGTCGATCCGCGTCTTCCCGCTGTCGAACTGGACCGAACTGGACATCTGGCAGTACATCTACCTTGAAGGTATCCCGATCGTGCCGCTGTACTTCGCCGCCGAGCGTGAAGTCATCGAGAAGAACGGCACCCTGATCATGATCGACGACGAGCGCATCCTCGAGCACCTCTCCGAGGAAGAAAAAGCCCGCATCGTCAAGAAGAAGGTGCGTTTCCGTACCCTCGGCTGCTACCCGCTGACGGGCGCTGTCGAGTCGGAAGCCGAGACGCTCACCGACATCATTCAGGAAATGCTCCTGACGCGCACTTCCGAGCGCCAGGGCCGGGTCATCGACCACGATGGCGCCGGTTCCATGGAAGACAAAAAACGTCAGGGCTACTTCTAATTTTCAGGGTTACTCCATGTCGCACCAATCCGATTTGATCAGCGAAGATATCCTCGCTTATCTGGCTCAGCACGAGCGTAAAGAACTGCTGCGTTTCCTCACCTGCGGCAACGTGGATGACGGCAAGAGCACCCTGATCGGGCGCCTGCTGCACGACTCCAAGATGATCTACGAGGACCACCTCGAGGCCATCACCCGCGATTCGAAGAAAGTCGGCACCACCGGCGAAGAAGTCGACCTGGCACTGCTGGTAGATGGCCTGCAGGCCGAGCGCGAGCAGGGCATCACCATCGATGTCGCCTACCGCTACTTCTCCACCGCCAAGCGCAAGTTCATCATCGCCGACACCCCGGGCCATGAGCAGTACACCCGCAACATGGCCACCGGTGCGTCCACATGCGACCTGGCGATCATCCTGGTCGATGCCCGCTACGGCGTGCAGACCCAGACCCGTCGCCACAGCTACATCGCGTCGTTGCTGGGCATCAAGCACATCGTGGTCGCGGTCAACAAGATGGACCTGAAGGGCTTCGATGAAGGCGTCTTCGAGTCGATCAAGGCCGACTACCTGAAGTTTGCCGAAGCCATCAACCTGACCCCGAGCAGCCTGCACTTCGTGCCGATGTCGGCGCTCAAGGGTGACAACGTGGTCAACCACAGCGAGCAATCGCCGTGGTACGCCGGCCCGACGCTGATGGAAATCCTCGAAACCGTCGAGGTTTCGGCCGACCGCAACTTCACCGACCTGCGTTTCCCGGTGCAGTACGTCAACCGTCCCAACCTGAACTTCCGCGGCTTCGCGGGCACCATCGCCAGTGGCGTAGTGCACAAAGGTGACGAGATTGTCGTGCTGCCGTCGGGCAAGAGCAGCCGGGTCAAGTCCATCGTCACTTACGAAGGTGAACTGGAAAACGCCGGCCCAGGCCAGGCCGTGACCCTGACCATGGAAGACGAGATCGACATCTCCCGTGGCGACCTGCTGGTACATGCCGACAACGTGCCGCCGGTCACCGACCAGTTCGACGCCATGCTGGTGTGGATGGCCGAGGAGCCGATGCTCCCGGGCAAGAAATACGACATCAAGCGTGCCACCAGCTACGTGCCAGGTTCGATTGCCAGCATCACCCACAAGGTCGATGTGAACACCCTGGAGCAGGGCGCTGCCAGCGCGCTGCAACTGAACGAGATCGGCCGCGTCAAGGTAGCCCTGGACACCTCGATCGCCCTCGACGGTTACGACAGCAACCGCACCACCGGTGCGTTCATCGTCATCGACCGCCTGACCAACGGCACCGTTGGCGCCGGCATGATCATCGCCCCGCCCGTGTTGCCACACGGCAGCACCGGCCATCATGGCAAGCAGGCCCACGTGTCCACCGAAGAGCGCGCCCTGCGCTTCGGCCAGCAGCCAGCCACCGTGCTGTTCAGCGGACTGTCGGGTGCTGGCAAGAGCACCTTGGCCTATGCCGTTGAGCGCAAGCTGTTCGATATGGGCCGTGCGGTGTACGTGCTCGATGGCCAGAACCTGCGTCACGACCTGAACAAGGGCCTGCCACAGGACCGCGCTGGCCGTACCGAGAACTGGCGCCGCGCCGCCCATGTGGCGCGCCAGTTCAACGAAGCCGGCATGCTGACCCTGGCTGCGTTCGTGGCCCCGGATGCTGAAGGCCGCGAACAGGCCAAGGCACTGATCGGCAAGGAACGCCTGGTGACCGTTTACGTCCAGGCCTCGCCGCTGGTTTGCCGCGAGCGTGACCCGCAAGGCCTTTACGCTGCCGGTGGCGACAACATCCCGGGTGAAAGCTTCCCGTTCGATGTGCCGCTGGATGCTGATCTTGTGATCGACACCCAGGCCACCAGCGTGGACGAGGGCGTGAAACAGGTGCTGGACGTGCTGCGTCAGCGTGGCGCGATCTAAGCGCTAGCCTGCAAGGAAAACCCCGCTTCGGCGGGGTTTTTTATTTGTGTTTTCCACAGGCTGGCGTGGGTTCTGAGCTGGCTTTTGTCGCGTTCTGATCCCTGAACAGTGGTAGCCCCCACGACTTTCTCCACTTCACGATGAGTGCCATTACTTTTTCGGCATTGCCATCCTCTTCGTTGCTTGGGTAAAAGACCAGGTCCGAACCGTCGGGATACGCCACAAATTCGATGAATGGCTCCAGCAGCCGTTCCTGCCAGTCTGGAGAACCTGTCGCCTGTATCAATTCTTCGACAATCGAATGGAACTGCGCGTATGAATAGTCTGCAAGGCAGTGCTTTTCACTGATCACCGTGGCGACTCCGATGATAGTGAATACTGCATGGCGCTCATGATCCGCAGGTTTTCAGGGTCGTACATCAGCCCACCCAATTCGGTTAGGCTCAGATGGACAATCTGCACCCCGCGTGAGCGGGGTGTCGGATTCATTCTGGTTTGAATCCTGGCTTGCCGTTGGCTGCACGCCACTCTTTTATTATGCGTAGAATTTCTTCAGGTGTATCAAGGCCGCCTGCCTCAGGCCAATATATTAGGTCTGAGCCGTTGGGGTGTTCGCTCAAAGCCTTGAATACCATGATTTGTGCATCAAGCTCTTGATCGCTTACGTTGTCTGGTGGGTTGATTATTGATTTGATAAAATTCAAGAATTCAAGTTCTGTATATTCGGAGATCGTGCTTTTTTGAGTCATTTGGAGGCTCCGTAGTGGATGTCGTGATGCGCCGCTGGCGTGACTACTCTTAAGTTGTCTACGTCGTATACAGCTCCATTTTCGGAAATTGGAATCACGTGGTGGAGTATGAAGGTTGCGTGACCTTTGTGGTGATCTTTGTCGCGCGCTTTGGGCGCGCGCCCTTTGGCGATGAGAATTTTGTTTGCATCATTGAACTGGCTAGAAAACTCTTGTGTATCTGATATCGCCTTCCAGAATGCGGTTCTAAATGCATCGAAATCTCCAAACTCTCTTCCCCTCAGCGCACTTGCAATTTGTGTCGGGATTTTTGCTCCGGTCTCCCTGGTTATGTCCCCAAGCCAGATACCATCGATCTGCGCGCCTGAGCCCGTGGCAATACCCGGCTCATATCTCGGGCTCTTGAACACCACCAGAATAGGTGGTAAACCCGAGTCCATGGGGAAGGTGATGATCAGTCGTTCCTGGTCCAGCAGATCGAGTGCGGGGTAACCCTCCTGTTCGGAAATGACAGGGTCCAGGCTGCTGCCCGTGTAAACAACGGTGCCGGGTGGGACTTGCGGCAAGCTGGTGGAGCTTCCGCCTTCACCACCCGGCGCGTTGGCCGGTGTCCAAGTCAGAATCCGCTGCGGATTTTCCAGTGCAAGGCTGTAGACCAGACGTTCAGTGTCGAATGTCGCCGTGCGCACCGGTACTGGCCTGCCCCCAGGCACCACATACAGGTCCAGGCCGTTGTCATGCTCGGCGCCTGCCAACAAATAGGGTAAGTCGATGCTGGCTGATGACAGAGCCAAGGCTGAAAGGTCCGGCCCGCCGGGCGGCGTAAGGCTGGCTAGTGGGGTGCTGATCAGGTACCTGCGCTCACTGTTACCCAGCGTTGATGGCCAGGCCATCGCGAGGGTACCTACCGCAAGCGAGGAGATGGTAGTCGCAACGAGGCGGGTAATCGCCGCTGTGATCGCTTCGCTCAAAGCCTTATAAGACGTTTCGGCCACCGCGAATGTTGCTGTACCAATCGGGATTACGGCTGGCGTCGATCCCGATAAACGCGCTTCATTGATATAGGAGATATTACGCCGCAGCGTCTCTTGCCTTTGCCGCTCGGCTTCTGCAGCCAAGCGCTCGGCTTCGGCCTGCTGGCGTGCAGCTTCTTCCTGTGCAGCAAGTTGGGTCTGGAGGTTTTCCACCTCAGCGGCGCGCTGCATCAGGTTTTGCGTGGCACCTGCATATACGCCCAAAAACCTGATCGATTCGGTTAGCGCGAGTGCCAGATGGTATTCCTGCCAGCGCGGACCAGCCCTTCAAGTTGGGGCTTCGACAGGGGCCCGCTGATTCGGGGGTTGTAATCAGAGTGTTGCGGAATTTGTGATTGCTTGGCCTGCACCAAGGCAGCCGCGGTTGCCAGGTAGGCACTGAAGGTCTGGGCAAGCGTAAGCGCGTCGTCGATTACGGTTTGCCCCAGTTCATGCTGAAGAACATTGGGTAAACAATCGAAGTGTATTTGCCGCTCTGTGTGAATCTGCGCCGTTCTGCGCGAAATCATTTTCGACAGATCTGGAGGTTGGTGGCTGAGCTCTTCCTGATCTACTTGGTCTGCCAGCCCTTGAAGTTCGTCTGCCAGTGCCTGGTGTTTCTGAGCTTCCAGATGTAGGCGGTATGCGCCATCCCAAGACTTCTCCAGCCTCGTGGCCCATTCAATACCTAACTCTTCGCCCGTTGTGGCAGCGAAGAAACCCGGGTCCAAAAACCGGCTCATCATTGAGTCGCCGCGCTTGTAGAATGCGGGTACGCCAAAGTAGCTGTTGGCGTCGGGCAAAATTTGTAAATAATTCTCTCGAAGCTGACTGATTCGCGATGATAGGATTTGCTGTTCTGCTGAGCGTGGTGGTACCCCGCCATTTGTACTGTTCGCCTCAGCTTTGATCTGGGCTTTCAATGCATTGATGGTTTCAGGGAGCTGGTTTATTTCGTGAGCATACTTATCTGAAGAGCCCTTCTCGATGCCTTGAAATTCTTCTGTCAGCACCCTGCGCGTGGAAATAACCCTGGCAATATCGGGTTTGGTAGGGCTGGTGCCCGGCGGGATGCCTTCGCTAAATCCCCATCCCCCGCTACCTGGGCCACCTCCACCATTACCGATTAACCGTAGTTCAGCGCCGGTGGGGGCCTGCGCATTAATAAATAAAGCCTCGTTAAGATAATACGTGTTGTCCCGTGCCATGTAGGTTCTCCTGATCACTACATGGGCTAGGTTTACGTATATCGAATTTGCGGTATGTCAGCTGCAGCCTGTCAATCAGTAGGAAGCTTCGTGTTGCTCGGAAAGATCCGTCTCAGATATGTTTCTCCGACACCGGTATCACCCGTCTTTCCTTCACCGCTTTGTACGAAAAACTCGAATAGATCTCCTTCACCCCCGGCAACCGCTGCAGCACCTCCCGGGTAAATTCCCCAAACGACTCTAGGTCCCGTGCCAGGATCTCCAGCAGAAAGTCATAGCGGCCGGAGATGTTGTGGCAGGCGACGATCTCGGGGATTTCCATAAGCCGCTGTTCGAACGCCAGCGCCATGTCCTTGGTGTGCGAGTCCATCATGATGCTGACGAACGCGGTCACGCCAAACCCCAGCGACTTGGGCGAGAGGATGGCTTGGTAGCCGGTGATGTAGCCGTTTTCCTCCAGTAACTTGACCCGTCGCCAGCAGGGCGAGGTGGTCAGTGCCACCTGGTCGGCGAGTTCGGCAACGGTGAGACGGGCATTGTCCTGCAAGGCGGCGAGCAGGGCGCGGTCGGTGCGGTCGAGGCTTGAAGGCATTTTTTGCCCTCCTGGTCCGTTGATTATTGTTTTTGTTCCAGCAAGCACGTGTATGCGTAGGCTATTTTGGAAAAAATCGGGCAGCTCGGTGGCATAAGCTTATAGCAAACCACAAGAGGCTGTTGCCATGCGCGACTCCCACCACAACACCGGTTTTTCCACGCGGGCCATTCATCATGGCTATGACCCGCTTTCCCATGGTGGCGCCCTGGTGCCACCGGTGTACCAGACGGCTACCTATGCCTTCCCCACTGTCGAATACGGTGCTGCCTGCTTCGCCGGGGAGGAGCCTGGGCATTTCTACAGCCGCATTTCCAACCCCACGCTGGCCTTGCTGGAGCAGCGCATGGCGTCGCTGGAGGGCGGTGAAGCGGGGTTGGCGTTGGCCTCGGGGATGGGCGCGATTACCTCAACCCTCTGGACCCTGCTCAGGCCTGGCGATGAGCTGATTGTCGGGCGCACCCTGTATGGCTGTACCTTCGCTTTTCTGCATCACGGTATTGGTGAGTTCGGGGTGAAAGTTCGCCATGTCGATCTCAACGATGCCAAGGCTCTTAAAGCGGCGATCAACAGCAAAACACGGATGATCTACTTCGAAACACCGGCCAACCCCAACATGCAACTTGTGGATATCGCGGCGGTTGTGGAGGCGGTGCGGGGGCATGATGTGCATGTGGTGGTCGATAACACCTACTGTACGCCGTACCTGCAGCGGCCACTGGAGCTGGGGGCGGACCTGGTGGTGCACTCGGCAACCAAGTACCTCAGTGGGCATGGTGATATCACTGCCGGGTTGGTGGTGGGGTGCAAAGCGTTGGTAGACCGTATCCGCCTGGAAGGGCTGAAGGATATGACCGGGGCGGTGCTGTCACCGCATGACGCGGCGCTGCTGATGCGCGGGATCAAGACGCTTGCCTTGCGCATGGACCGGCATTGTGCCAATGCCCAGCAGGTGGCGGAGTTTCTCGCCCGGCAGCCGCAGGTGGAATTGATTCATTACCCGGGGCTACCGTCTTTTGCCCAGTACGCGTTGGCCCAGCGACAGATGCGTTTGCCTGGCGGGATGATTGCGTTTGAGCTCAAGGGTGGCATTGAGGCGGGGCGGCGCTTCATGAATGCGCTGCAGCTCTTTGCCCGGGCGGTGAGCCTGGGGGATGCCGAGTCGCTGGCGCAGCACCCGGCTAGCATGACGCATTCCAGCTATACGCCGCAGGAGCGGGCGCATCACGGGATATCGGAGGGGTTGGTGCGTCTGTCGGTGGGGCTGGAGGATGTGGAGGACCTGCTGGCAGATGTCGAACAGGCATTGCAGGCCTGCTGTTAGGTTGTCTGCACCGGCCCCTTCGCGGGCACGCCCGCTCCCACAGGTATTCCACAAGTTTCACATGCTGTGGTGTACCTGTGGGAGCGGGCGTGCCCGCGAAGGGGCCAGTGAATCCAGCCCACAAAAAAGGCCTCTTGCGAGGCCTTTGTCACATTCAGATCAACGCTTGAGCCCGTAGCTTTCGTCGAGCATGCCCGGCGAGTTTGGCGCTTTCGGTGCATAGTCGCGCGGCACTTCGGCGGTGTCTTTAGGTGGGGTCAGGCGGTCACGCGGGCCTTGCGGTGCATCGGAGTGCAGCGCAGCCAGCAGGCGTTGGCGGGTGACGTCATCGAGGGCCAGGCTGTTGGCGCCTTCAGCCAGGTGATCCTGTACGTCCTGATAGCTCTGGGTCAGTTTCTTGACCAGCATGGCGGTGCTGTTGAAGTGGGTGACCACTTCGTTCTGGTAGCTGTCGAAGCGCTTCTGGATGTCATCCAGTTGACGTTGGGTGTTGCTCGGGGCCGCATTGGGCAGCAGGCGGGCAACAATGAAACCGACTGCCACACCGATGACCAGGGCCAGGGTTGGCAACAACCAAACAAGGAGCGAGAGTTCCACGAGTCCTTCCTCTATAAACGGCTTTGCTTTACGTTAACGGCTCAGACCTGCGCTGTATACCGCGAGCGATCGCAAATCAGAACAGAATTTCACACCTAGACGAATCGACCCTTCCCGAGGTCACGGAGTAGTGCCTTGCTTGTCCGCGAAACCCCCTTGTTCATCGATGGCCCCAGCGGCCAGCTGGAAGCCTTGCACCTGGACGTGGCCAATGCCCGTGGCGCGGTGCTGATCTGCCACCCCAACCCGGTCCAGGGCGGCACCATGCTCAACAAGGTGGTCTCGACCCTGCAGCGCACCGCACGTGATGCCGGTTATGTGACCCTGCGTTTCAACTACCGTGGCGTCGGCCAGAGCGCCGGCAGCCACGACATGGGCGCTGGCGAAGTGGCCGATGCCGAGGCCGCAGCAGCATGGCTGCGTGCCAGCCACCCCGGGCTACCGTTGGTGCTGATGGGCTTTTCGTTCGGTGGTTTCGTTGCCACCAGCCTGGCCGGGCGTCTTGAAACGGCAGGCGTCGAGTTGCAGCACCTGTTCATGATCGCCCCGGCAGTCATGCGCCTGACCGCCGAATTTCCGCTGCCGCAGCGCTGCCCGCTCACCGTGGTGCAGCCGGACGCCGACGAAGTGGTCGCGCCGCAGCTGGTTTACGAATGGTCCGACAGCCTGCCGCGTCCCCATGAGCTGCTGAAAGTGGCAGAATGCGGACACTTCTTCCATGGCAAGCTGACCGATCTGAAGGATCTGCTGCTGCCGCGCCTTTCGAACTGAGCCAAGCCTGAATAAGCGAACACCCATGACCACGCGCATTCTTACCGGTATCACCACCACCGGCACTCCGCACCTGGGCAACTACGCCGGCGCCATCCGCCCGGCGATCCGTGCCAGCCAGCAGCCCGGTGTCGACTCGTTCTACTTCCTGGCCGACTACCACGCCCTGATCAAGTGCGACGACCCGCTGCGCATCCAGCGCTCGCGCCTGGAAATCGCCGCCACCTGGCTGGCCGGTGGCCTGGACCCGGACAAGGTGACCTTCTACCGCCAGTCCGACATCCCGGAAATCCCCGAGCTGACCTGGCTGCTGACCTGCGTTGCCGCCAAAGGCCTGCTGAACCGCGCGCATGCCTACAAGGCCTCGGTGGACAAGAACGTCGAGAACGGTGAAGACCCGGACGCCGGCGTGACCATGGGCCTGTTCAGCTACCCGGTGCTGATGGCCGCCGATATCCTGATGTTCAACGCCAACAAGGTGCCGGTTGGCCGTGACCAGATCCAGCACGTGGAAATGGCCCGCGATATCGGCCAGCGCTTCAACCACCTGTTCGGCCAGGGCAAGGACTTCTTCGCCTTGCCGGAGGCTGTGATCGAGGAAAGCGTGGCGACCCTGCCGGGCCTGGACGGGCGCAAGATGTCCAAGAGCTATGACAACACCATCCCGTTGTTCACCAGCGCCAAGGACATGAAAGACGCCATCTCGCGCATCGTCACCGATTCGCGCGCGCCAGGTGAGGCGAAAGACCCGGACAACGCGCACCTGTTCACCCTGTATCAGGCCTTCTCCACGCCTGAACAATGCGCCGGTTTCCGCGAAGAGCTGCTGCAGGGCCTGGGCTGGGGCGATGCCAAGCAGCGCCTGTTCCAGCTGCTGGACGGCCAGCTGGCCGAGAAGCGCGAGTACTATCACCAGTTGATCGCCCGGCCGGCGGACCTGGAAGACATCCTGCTGGCTGGCGCCGCCAAGGCCCGCAAGATCGCCACGCCGTTCCTCGAGCAGCTGCGCGAGGCCGTTGGCCTGCGTTCATTCCGCAGCAGCGTGCAGGCCACCGCCGAAGTGAAGAAAAAAGCCACCAAGAGCGCGCGTTTTGTCAGCTTCCGTGATGAAGACGGCAGCTTCCGCTTCCGCCTGCTGGCCGCTGACGGCGAGCAACTGCTGTTGTCGCGCAGCTTCGCCGACGGCAAGAGTGTCGGCGCCGTGAGCAAGCAGCTGCAGCAAGGTGGCGAGGTTGATGTGCGCGTCGAAGGCCTGAGTTTCGGCCTGTGGCTCAATGGCGAGCAGGTCGCCGACGGGCCGCAGTTCGACAGCGCCGAAGCCCGTGATGCGGCCATTCAGAGCCTGAACGAAGCCTTGGCGCCACAGCAGGACTGAGGCTGCCAAACGGTGGGAGTAACTGTCTTGCTCAATTTCTGAAAGCTGGCGCGATCCGTGTGGGAGCGGGCATGCCCGCGAAACAGGCGCCGCAGTGCATGGCACCGGCTTTGCCGGTGTTCGCGGGCACGCCCGCTCCCACAGACTGATTGCCATTAAGCGGGCCTGTCGCTACAGTGACGGCCCGTTTTTTGTTGCCTCGCTAACGAATCATGACTCCCTTAGAACGCTATCAAGCAGATCTGAAACGTCCCGACTTCTTCCATGACGCGGCGCAGGAAACTGCGGTGCGTCACCTCCAGCGCCTGTACGACGACCTGGTGCACGCGCAGAACAACAAGCCGGGCGTGTTCGGCAAGCTGTTCGGCAAGAAGGAGCAGACTCCGGTCAAGGGCCTGTACTTCTGGGGTGGGGTGGGGCGAGGCAAGACCTACCTGGTTGATACCTTCTACGAAGCGCTGCCGTTCAAGCAGAAGATGCGTACGCACTTCCACCGCTTCATGAAGCGTGTGCACGAGGAGATGAAAACCCTCAAGGGCGAGAAGAACCCGCTGACCATCATTGCCAGGCGCTTCAGCGAAGAAGCCAAGGTGATCTGCTTCGACGAATTCTTCGTGTCGGACATTACCGACGCCATGATCCTCGGCACCTTGATGGAAGAGCTGTTCAAGAATGGCGTGTCGCTGGTGGCCACCTCCAACATCGTGCCGGACGGCCTGTACAAGGACGGCCTGCAGCGTGCGCGCTTCCTGCCGGCCATCGCCATGATCAAGCAGTACACCGACGTGGTGAACGTCGATAGTGGGGTCGACTACCGCCTGCGTCACCTGGAGCAGGCCGAACTGTTCCACTTCCCGCTCGATGACGCGGCGCACCAGAGCATGCGCGCCAGCTTCAAGGCGCTCACCCCTGAGTGCACCCAGGCGATCGAGAACGACGTGCTGATGATCGAGAACCGCCCGATCAATGCCCTGCGTACTTGCGACGACGTCGCCTGGTTCGACTTCCGCGACCTGTGCGACGGGCCGCGCAGCCAGAACGACTACATTGAGCTGGGCAAGATCTTCCACGCCGTATTGCTGAGCAACGTGGAGCAGATGGGCGTCACCACCGACGACATCGCCCGCCGCTTCATCAACATGGTGGACGAGTTCTACGATCGCAACGTCAAGCTGATCATCTCGGCCGAGGTGGAGTTGAAGGACCTGTATACCGGTGGGCGTCTGAGCTTCGAGTTCCAGCGTACCCTGAGCCGGTTGCTGGAGATGCAGTCGCACGAATTCCTGGCGCGCGCGCACAAGCCCTGACGCCTGCGGCAAGCTTCGGGCGGCAAGGAAATTTCAGGGCAATGCGCGATCCGCTCTTGTTTTTCCTTGTCGCTTCAAGCTCGAAACCTGGCGCACCGGAAGCCTTTCAGGCTTCCTGCATGAACTGCTGCCGATACTGGTTCGGCGACAACTCGGTATGCTGGCGGAACAGCCGCGCAAAGAAACTGGCATCGTCATAGCCCACCTCGTAACTGATGGTCTTGATGCTCTTGCGCGTGCTCGACAACAACCCCTTGGCTGTCTCGATGCGTAACCGTTGCAGGTAATGCAGCGGCTTGTCACCTGTTGCGCCCTGGAAGCGGCGCATGAAGTTGCGGATGCTCATGCCGTGGTTGCGGGCCACATCCTCGAAGCGGAACTTGTCGGCGAAGTGCTCCTCCAGCCAGTGCTGGATCTGCAGGATGATCAGGTCCTGGTGCAGCTTCTGCCCGCCAAAGCCCATGCGCCCTGGGGTGTAGTTGCGTTGCACTTCGTAAAGGATATCGCGGGACACCGCACGGGCCACGTTGGCACCGCAGAAGCGTTCGATCAGGTAGATGTACAGGTCGCAGGCTGAAGTTGCACCGCCGGCGCAATAGATATTGTCGGCATCGGTCAGGTGCTTGTCCTGGTTCAGGCGGATCTGCGGGAAGCGTTCGGCAAAGCTGTTGAAGAAGCGCCAGTAGGTGGTCGCCTCCTTGCCATCGAGCAGGCCGGATTCGGCCAGCCAGAACACACCACTGGCCTCGGCGCACAGCACCGCGCCACGCGCGTGCTGTTCACGCAGCCACGGCAGCACCTGTGGATAACGTTGCAGCAGGTTGTCGAAATCATCCCAGAAGGCAGGGAGGATGATTACATCAGCGTCGTCCAGGCCGCCGTCAACCGGTAACTGCACATTGCTGAAGCTGTCCACGGGCTGGCTGTCGGGGCTCACCAGACGGATTTCGAACATGGGCTGCAAGCCCAGGCCCAGCTGCTTGCTGTAGCGCAGGCTGGCGAGGTGGAAGAAGTCCTTGGCCTGCATCAAGGTCGAAGCGAACACCTTGTCAATGGCCAGGATGCTGACGCGCCGCAGCGACGCTGAGGGTTGGGTAAACATCATTGTCATTGTTCTTATAGGGTAGAGTGGTCAATCACCGGCTGGATCGTCTTATTTTTTGGCGATTGTGTCTACCCCATGTAACAGCGGCGCGAAGCGGGGCGCAGTGTTTGGCTCAAGGCGCCGGGTTGGGCTGCTCCTGATGAATGGCTTCGATCGCTGTCAGCAGATCGGCGCTCAGGTTCAGTTCAAGGCTGGCCAGGTTGCTGTCCAGTTGCTGCAGGCTGGTGGCGCCAATGATATTGCTGGTCACGAACGGCTGTCGGGTGACGAACGCCAGGGCCATTTGCGCCGGGTCCAGGCCGTGCTCGCGGGCCAACTGCACGTAGCGGCTACAGGCCGCCACGGTCTGTGGGTTGGAGTAACGGGCAAAGCGGCTGAACAGGGTCAGGCGTGCATTGTCTGGCCGTGCGCCGTTCTCGTACTTGCCCGAGAGCATGCCGAAGGCCAGCGGCGAATAGGCCAGCAGGCCACATTGCTCGCGTATGGCCACTTCTGCCAGGCCCACCTCGAAGCTGCGGTTGAGCAGGTTGTACGGGTTCTGGATCGATACCGCCCGTGGCCAGCCCCGGCTCTCGGCCAGTTGCAGGAACTTCATGGTGCCCCACGGCGTTTCGTTGGACAGGCCGATGTGGCGGATCTTGCCCGCACGCACCTGCTCGTCGAGCACTTCGAGGGTTTCTTCCAGTGGGGTGAAGTGATCCTGCGGCAGGTGCTGGTAGCCCAGCTTGCCGAAGAAGTTGGTGCTGCGCTCTGGCCAGTGCAGCTGGTACAGGTCGATACGGTCGGTCTGCAGGCGCTTGAGGCTTTCGTCCAGCGCCGCGACGATGTGCTGACGGTTGTGCTTGAGCTGCCCGTCGCGGATATGGCTGATGCCGTTGCCCGGGCCTGCCACCTTGCTGGCCAGGATCCACGCGTCGCGGTCGCCATTGTCACGGAACCAGTTGCCGATGATGCGCTCGGTGGCCGCGTAGGTCTCCGGGCGGGGAGGGACCGGGTACATCTCGGCGGTGTCGATGAAGTTGACCCCGGCAGCCTTGGCCCGGGCAATCTGTTCGTAGGCCTCGGCCTGGATGTTCTGCTCGCCCCAGGTCATGGTGCCCAGGCACAGGGCGCTGACGTTGAGGTCGGTACGGCCGAGCTGGCGGTATTCCATCGGTTATTCACTCCTTGGCAATAGAAGCCAATCAAAGCAGGTTGAAATTTTTCGCGCAATCTGGATAATTCAGCCCCTCTCCGCGTGGCGGAAGTGATGCACCATCACGCAGGAAGAACCCCGTCGAACATTGGCGTGCCCGACCCGAGCCCCCAAAAGCGTCTGTGTTCGGCTGCGCGCTTGCCCTTGGCAAGCTGTGCACTATCCAGTAAGATTCGCCGTCTATTTTTCGCTGGGCGGCCTCTGAGGCTTTAGAGAATGAAAACTTTTACTGCTAAACCGGAAACAGTAAAGCGCGAGTGGTTCGTAGTCGACGCCGCTGGCCAGACCCTGGGTCGTCTGGCTACCGAAATCGCTACCCGTCTGCGTGGCAAACACAAACCAGAATACACCCCTCACGTTGACACCGGCGACTACATCGTTGTTATCAACGCCGAGCAGGTTCGTGTGACTGGTGCCAAGTCTTCCGACAAAATGTACTACTCCCACTCCGGTTTCCCAGGCGGTATCAAGGAAATCAACTTCGAGAAGTTGATCGCCAAGGCCCCTGAGCGTGTTATCGAAACTGCGGTCAAAGGCATGCTGCCTAAGAACCCGCTGGGTCGCGACATGTACCGCAAGCTGAAAGTGTACGCGGGTGCTGCTCACCCACACACTGCTCAGCAGCCTCAAGAACTGAAGATCTAACGGGATAGTTCATTATGTCGGCGACTCAAAATTACGGCACTGGCCGTCGCAAGACCGCAACCGCTCGCGTATTCCTGCGTCCGGGTACTGGTAACATTTCCATCAACAACCGTTCTCTGGACGTGTTCTTCGGTCGCGAAACCGCTCGCATGGTTGTTCGCCAGCCGCTCGAGCTGACTGAATCCGTTGAGAAATTCGACATCTACGTCACCGTTTCCGGTGGTGGTGTCAGCGGTCAGGCCGGTGCGATCCGTCACGGTATCACCCGCGCTCTGATGGAATACGACGAAACCCTGCGTGGCGCTCTGCGTCGTGCTGGCTACGTCACCCGCGACGCTCGTGAAGTTGAGCGTAAGAAAGTGGGTCTGCGTAAAGCGCGTAAGCGTCCTCAGTACTCCAAGCGTTAATACCGCTTCGGCAGTCGAAAAAAGCCCGGTTCCTTGGAACCGGGCTTTTTTTTTAGCCTTGAACTAACCTGTCAGCAGTCAGTGGCCGCTTGTCGCATAGACGTAGATCAAGCAAAGCGTGGGTTGTCGCCCTTGCCGGGGTAATCACCTTGTCAGTGTGTGGATTTGTTTCTTACCATGACGGCCAATTTTAGTGCCATTGACACAACCTAAGTACAGGCCAGGTCCAACTGGCCAAGCAAGCTGATGGGAGAGGACTGAATGAGCAATGACGGCGTCAACGCAGGCCGGCGCCGCTTCCTCGTAGCCGCGACATCCGTGGTCGGGGCGGCGGGGGCAGTGGGGGCTGCGGTACCGTTCGTGGGGTCATGGTTTCCCAGTGCCAAGGCGAAAGCCGCGGGTGCACCGGTGAAGGTCAACATCGCCAAGGTCGAGGCAGGGCAGCAGATGGTGGCCGAGTGGCGTGGCCAGCCCGTATTCATCGTGCGGCGAACGGAGGAAATCCTTGGCAATCTGAAAAAAATCACGGGTGACCTGTCCGATCCCGAGTCCAAGGCCTCGGTACAGCCAGCGTACGTCGACCCTGAGGTTCGCTCGATCAAGCCGGAAATTCTCATTCTCGTCGGCCTGTGCACGCACCTGGGCTGCTCGCCCACCTTCCGGCCAGAAGTGGCGCCCGCCGACCTTGGGCCGAAATGGGTGGGTGGTTACTTCTGCCCGTGCCACGGCTCTCACTATGACCTGGCTGGTCGTGTCTACAAGTCCCAGCCGGCGCCTCTCAACCTGCCCGTGCCACCGCACTCTTATGAGTCGGACGAGATCATCGTCATTGGCGTCGACCAGGAGAACGCATGATGAGCAAGTTCATGGACTGGATTGATGCTCGCTTCCCCGCCACCAAGATGTGGGAAGACCACCTCAGCAAGTATTACGCACCCAAGAACTTCAACTTCCTGTACTTCTTCGGCTCCCTGGCATTGCTGGTGCTGGTCAACCAGATCGTGACCGGCGTGTGGCTGACCATGAGCTTCACGCCCTCGGCGGAAGAGGCGTTCGCCTCGGTCGAGTACATCATGCGTGACGTGGAATACGGCTGGATCCTGCGCTACCTGCACTCCACGGGGGCGTCAGCGTTCTTCATCGTGGTCTACCTGCACATGTTCCGCGGCCTGCTCTATGGCTCCTACCAGAAGCCACGCGAGCTGGTCTGGCTGTTCGGCATGCTGATCTATCTGGCGCTGATGGCTGAAGCGTTCATGGGCTACCTGCTGCCATGGGGGCAGATGTCGTACTGGGGCGCCCAGGTGATCATCTCGCTGTTCGGTGCCATCCCGGTGATCGGTGATGACCTTACCCAGTGGATCCGTGGTGACTACCTGATCTCGGGCATCACCCTGAACCGCTTCTTCGCCCTGCATGTGGTTGCCCTGCCAATCGTGATTCTCGGCCTGGTGGTATTGCACATCCTCGCCTTGCACGAAGTGGGTTCGAACAACCCTGATGGCGTCGACATCAAGAAGAAAAAGGACGAAAACGGTATTCCGCTGGATGGTATTCCGTTCCACCCGTACTACACCGTCAAAGACATTGTCGGCGTGGTGGTGTTCCTGTTCGTGTTCTGCGCCGTGGTGTTCTTCTTCCCTGAAATGGGCGGTTACTTCCTGGAGAAACCTAACTTCGAGCAGGCCAACGCCTTCAAGACTCCAGAGCACATCGCGCCGGTGTGGTACTTCACACCGTTCTACGCAATCCTGCGTGCGGTGCCTGACAAACTGATGGGCGTCATTGCCATGGGGGCGGCCATCGCCGTGCTGTTCGTACTGCCTTGGCTCGACCGCAGTCCGGTGCGTTCCATGCGTTACAAGGGCTGGATCAGCAAGGTCTTCCTGCTGGTGTTCTGCGTGTCCTTCGTCATCCTCGGCGTGCTGGGCGTACTGGCACCGACACCTGGGCGTACTTTGCTGTCGCAGGTATGCACGGTGCTGTACTTCGCCTACTTCCTGCTGATGCCGTTCTACACAAGGCTCGAGAAGACCAAACCGGTTCCGGAAAGGGTGACTGGCTGATGAAAAAGTTGATTGCAGTATTTTTGCTGGCAGTGATGCCCGCCTTTTCCTTCGCTGCCGAACATGGCCTGGAGCTGGACAAGGTCGATATCGACCTGACTGACAAGGCCGCCATGCAGGACGGTGCGCGTACCTTCGTCAACTATTGCATGGGTTGCCACAGTGCCAAGTTCCAGCGCTACGAGCGGGTGGCTGACGACCTGGGTATCCCGCATGAACTGATGCTCGAGAAGCTGGTGTTCACAGGTGCCAAGATCGGTGACCACATGCAGATCGGCATGAAGCCCAGCGACGCCAAGACCTGGTTCGGTGCCGCGCCGCCCGACCTGACACTGGTCGCCCGCGTGCGCGGTACCGATTGGCTTTACACCTACCTGCGCAGTTTCTATGAGGACCCATCGCGCCCTTATGGGGTGAACAACAAGGTATTCCCGAACGTCGGCATGCCTAACGTGCTGGTGGGTCTGCAAGGTAACCAGGTGGTGGGTTGCAAGCAGGTGCAGACGGTGGTCGATGGCAAGAAGCAATTCGACCCGTTGACCGGCAGCCCGTTGACCCATGAAGCTTGCGATCAGCTGACCATTACGCCGAATTCCGGTACCCTGACGGCCGAGCAGTTCGACGAGAAGGTCAAGAACCTTGTGACCTTCCTGGCCTATTCGGCCAACCCAGTCAAACTGGAAAGCCAGCGCATCGGCACCTATGTGTTGCTGTATCTGGCTTTCTTCTTCGTATTCGCCTACTTGCTCAAGCGTGAATACTGGAAGGACGTGCAC